>NZ_JBIVJB010000002.1:240628-288054 GCF_044750025.1 Pseudomonas sp. NPDC088885
GCAAGCGATCAGAACCATCTGCCGCAACTGCGTTCTGGTACAGACGATCCGAGCCGTCGGCGGCGATCATCGTGTGGGCCGGGGTAGCGGCGAAAGCGTTAACTGCGAAGACCGAGAAAGCGATGCTGAGAAGAGTTTGGCGTTTCATGATGGTGTGCTCCGGGGTGTTGTTGGTTGGTATGGAGCTGATGTTACGCCGGGGATTTTTTATGAGAACTTCATTGACGTGATGGTGAACATCGACAGCAATGATGGTTGAAACGCACCCGTGTAGGAGCTGCCGAAGGCTGCGATCTTTTGATCTTGATTTGAAAGGGCAAGAGCAAAAGATCGCAGCCTTCGGCAGCCCCTACCGGGGATTTCAGAGGACTTTTACTGCGCGGCCAATCGCCTGAATCGGCCCGGTCGGTTTGCCGATAGGCGAGCCATTGGCGCCTTCCAGCGTCAACTCGAACAGCTGATTCGGCTGCAGCGGCGGCAGTTTATCCAGCGGTACCCGCAACGCCTCGCCCGGTTTGACCAAGCCCAGCGACACCGGGCCTTGCCAGCCATCGGCCTTGGTCCAGAACTCCAGCGCCTTGTCCGCCGGCACCTCGACCACACCCAGCGGAATCAACTGTATCTCCCGCGCATCGCTCGCCTGAATCACCCAGCCCGGCGCTTTGTCCTGCGGCGCCACCAGCACCACCAGATAACTCGGCTTCGGCGTGGTCTGGGTCAGCAACATCGCGCCCAGCACCAATGTCGCCGCCAACCCGGCAGCGCTCAACCCACGCCACAATGGCAACAGATTCCACCAGGACGATGCCGGCGCTGTCTGCGTCAGCCGATCCACACTGCGTTCGATCCGCCGCCACAGCTGCGCCGAAGGTTGCTGCGGCTCAGCAAGATCCGTCAGCTCCAGCAAACGCCGCTCCCAAGCATCCACAGCCGCGCGCAAATCCGCGTCATGCTGCAGGCGTTGTTGCACCTCGATGCGCTGCTCGGCCGACAGGGTGCCGAGCACATATTCGCCGGCCAGTTCATCTCGATCCTGCGCCGATTCAGTGGTCATCCCATGCACTCCCGCAGCGCAGTGAGGCTGCGTTTGATCCAGGCTTTGACGGTGCCCAGCGGCGTGTCGAGGCGCGCGGCAATCTGCGCGTGGCTGTAGCCGTCGACGTAGGCGTGAAGGATGCAGTGGCGGCGCTGCGGCTCCAGTTGCTCGAGGCAACGGTGAATGCGCGCCGAATGCGCGTGGGCGTCGAACGCATCCTCGTCGTGCGCAGGCATTTCATGCGCTTCGTTGAACGGCGTTTCCCGCGCCTGATTGCGCAACTGATTCAGCGCCAGATGGCGGGTCACGCTGAACATCCAGCCGCGCGCCGAACCGCGCGCCGGATCAAAACCCGCCGCACCGTTCCAGATTTTGATAAAGGCTTCATGGACGATGTCCTCCGCCAGCGCCGTATCACGCACCAGCCGCTTGGCCACACCGAGCAGACGCGGGCCTTCCTGCACATACAAATCGCGCAGGGCCGCACGCTCGCCCCGGGCACAGGCGGCGAGGCGGGCTTGGTAATCGAACTCGGATTCGGCTAAAGGCATGTCGTGCAATCTAGCTCACATTCCCCAAAACACCACAGAACCTTGTAGGAGCCGAGCTTGCTCGCGAAGGCGGTATGTCAGTTGACCCGTGCGTCACAGACCTACCGCTTTCGCGAGCAAGCTCGGCTCCCACAAAAGCATGGGATCAGTTGGCGGCCCAGAAGATGTAATCGGCCTGATACTTCACCACTTCCTGCTTGCCCTTGTTCGCCGCCGTGCATTCACTGCCCGGCGCCACGCCGCCCTTGAGCGCAACCCGCTGGATATAACTCACACCACTCATCGCGCCTTTACCTTCAGCCGGATTGGCCTTGACCAGTTGATAAGGCAGGTTCCCCGGTGTCGAAGGCGCCACGGCCAGTTGCGTGCCGGTGACTTTTGAACCGTCCTTGGCCTGCCACGTAGCCGGCGGGCCGAAATAAGTGCCGACCTGCTTGCCGCTACGATCATTGAGCACCGCTTTCGGGCCAACGAACGTCCACTCGGTCTGCCCGGCGGCGTTGGGTTTGTCGCGGCATTCATAAGTGATCTCGCCAACCCCGGTGGTTTCCATGGCGATCTTGTGGCCGTCCGGGACTTTGATCGCATCGGGATAACTGCTTTGGGCGAAGGTCGTCGAAGTGACGGCGAGCAAACCGGTGAAGCCAATCAGTTGGGTGATGTTCATCAGGTGTTCTCCGAAAAGGGTAAACCGCTGACAGCCGAGGAGGGCTGTTACAGGGACTACCCGTGGCGGAGCGGTTTGGATGCAGTGCCTGAAAAATAAAATTCAAACACCCTCAAGCCCCACTGGGCAGGGAGGTAGACCCAAAGGCTGCAAATGCACTACAACTGAAGTGGGCGGATAACCAATCGAAAGGGGGGAGCTATGTATCAACTCTACGGACATCGAAATTCCGGCGCAGCCGCCATCGAAGCGGCACTGGAGCTGTGCCAGATCGCCTATCGCTTCATCGATATCGAAGCCAGCAGCGAGGCCGCCGAGGCGCTGGCCAAACTCAATCCGCTGAAACAGATCCCGACCCTGCAATTGCCCGACGGCAGTGCGCTGACCGAAAGCGCGGCGATTCTGATTCACCTCGGGCTGACCTTTCCCAAGTCCGGTTTGCTGCCAGTCGAGGCCGCCGAGCGCGACCAGGCGATTCGCGGCATGGTTTATATCGTCAGCAATTGTTACGCAGCAATTGGCGTGATCGACTACCCCGAACGCTGGCTATTGATGCCCGACGAAGCGTCGCGACAGAACCTGATGGCCGGCGCCCGTGAGCGATTGCACTGGAGTTGGGAAGTGTTCGCCGACCAGTTCTCCGCCGAGCTGTACCTGGACGACGAAACGCCGGGGGCGCTGGATGTGCTGGCGGCGGTGGTAACCCGTTGGGCGGGGAGCCGCGAGCATTTGCGCCAGACGCGGCCGGGGTTTTACGCGTGGCTGCAACGCATTGACCGGCACCCGGTACTGGCCCCGGTGTTTGCCCGGCATTGGCCTGCTTGAACCTGGCGCAAAACCAAAATGTGGGAGCGGGCTTGCTCGCGAATGCGGTGGGTCAGTCGACAGATAAATTGACTGACCCACCGCATTCGCGAGCAAGCCCGCTCCCACAGGGGATTTTTGGCAACTGGCCGAAAGTGGATTACTCCCCGCGAATGTACTGCTCCAGCTGTTTGATCAGCTCAGCCTGCTCGGCAATGGCTTCCTTGACCAGGTCACCAATCGACAGCAGCCCGATCAACTTGCCATCCTGCACCACCGGCAAATGGCGCAGACGCTTGTCGGACATGATGCCCAGGCACGTGTCGACGGTCTGGTGCGTATCGACGGTGATTACCGGCGAGACCATGATGTCGCGCACCGGCGTACCCACCGACGAACGGCCATGCAGCACCAGCTTACGGGCGTAATCGCGCTCACTGATGATGCCCAGCACTTCATCGTTCTCCACCACCAGCAAGGCGCCGACGTTTTTTTCGGCCATCTTCATCAGCGCTTCGAGCACCATGTGATCAGGTTTGATCTGGTGCACTTCCTGATTTTTCTGATCTTTGAGCTTGAGCAGTTGGGCGACGGTCTTCATGGCGGTTACTCAGGTGTTGTCGTTGTTATCCAAGCATCGTAGACGCAAGCGCGCAGGGCAAGGTGGCAAAGCGGCAGATAACACGCAAAAAACGTCATTTGGAGGTTTTTTCCACATCAGGCGGCTCCAGCAACGGTGAATGGCTTGAAACAGAACCTGCAAATGAACCTTGGGAGGTTTCGATAGACTTGGGCAACTCACTGTATTTCATGGATGAAAAGCCGTAGATGTCGAAACTCCATTTGAGCAACAAAAATATCCTGCCCGCGCTGCCGGACTCGCTGAATGACAATGCCGCGTTCAGTTTCATGGCGGGGAAGGTTCCAGACTGGTTATTGAACACCACAGCGCAGCAACGAGACGCACTAAGTCGGTCGATCGGGCCCGACATGCCATGGTTTCACCTCGCCTCGGTTACCCAACGCAAAGAAATGCAACGCGTCCTGGAAGCGAGCTGGCTTGCCCGGCAGGCAGTGGACAGGATCTTCGAGCGGTTGACGCCGGTCGAGGTGTTCGCAGGATCATTGCTGACGGCCGCGCTGAAAGACCGCTACGACATCACCGTGGATGTCCATTCGACCTGTTTGAGGCTGTACCGCTCAACCGGCATGACAGGTGGGTTTGAAGTACGAACCCTATCGTTGATCGAAGGCTGTTTGCATAACTTCGAACTGCAGGAAACCCGCCCCGGCTATTACGACAAATCGAGCGACTTCATTACCCGGCCCACGGCCTCAGGACAGTTCGACATCGTGCCGATCAAGTCCGTAATCTCTGTGGAGGCTTTTGCAACGTTGTGCCGGGAACTGGATATCGGCGCTGCGTACCAGACATATCTCGACAATTTTTTCGACTTGGCCAACCCCGTTGCCAGAGCCTGGCTGGAACAAAAGATCCAGGCCAATGAAAAGAGCGCCATGCGCGTGTCCAGTGATCTCGCGTTGATGAAACACGACATTGATCAAGACACCCATTGCCTGTTGTTGAGGCTGGTCGCTGCAGAGCGTCCGCTGATCTGGAAAAGGAAAACCGTCCTCTGCCATACGTTAACGATGTTGGGTGTCGAATTGACGGGGATCGTGTTGTTCTGCGGCGACCTCGAGCGAAGTTCGGCGGTTGTCCCGTTGATTGCCTACGTCCCGCATGATCCCGATCACCCGCTAAAACAATATGCGTCTTCGGCGCAATTCGTCGCCGAGCTGACCCGGCAGCTGCGCGCACCTGAGTACCAGCAATTCTTTAGTCGATTCGTGCCGCATCAACATCGAGGGCAGTTCTTTTTCCAGCTCAACAACCGCCTTTCAAAGCTGCAATGGCATGCGCCGGTGCCTTTTCAGCAGTTGCCGGCCTGGCGACCCGAGCCCGTTGCCAATCCTGATCTGCGGATAGGTTATGCACGAGTCAACGGGGATTTCTGGAACAACCAGTTCCAGCGGCAGTTGAACGCCTTGTTCGCTGATGCCCGAACCCGTGCGGTTCCCACCGGCGATGAAGACGCCAAGTCACGTTGGGCACGTTTGGACAGCTTCCTCAAAGTCGCATTGACAGTGCTGGAAGTGGGGGCATTTGTCGCCGCTCCCTTTGTACCTGGTCTTGGTGAATTGATGCTGGCGTACACAGCCTATCAAATGTTGGACGGGACGTTCGAAGGGATTATCGAGTGGTCTCACGGCAAGCTTGTTGACGCGTTTGACCATTTGGTTGGCGTAGTGGAAAGCCTGATCCAGCTGGGCGCGTTGGTCGCGGGTGGTCAACTGGTTGGGGCCTTGCTGCCGTCCAAGGCTTCTCCCTTGATTGAGCGGATGAAAGTCGTCGAGATGGCGGATGGCCGTTCGTTGTTATGGGATTCGGATCTGCAACGCTATTCACAGTCGTTGAGGCTGGATGACTCGGCCCGGCCGAATGCCGCAGGCATTTATCGTCACGCCGACCAGGACGTATTGCCGTTGGAGGGCAGGCATTTTGTCGTTCGCACCGAGCCCGGATCGGATGACTATCGCATCCAGCACCCCCAGCGCAGCGATGCCTATGCTCCGCGTTTGAGCCACAACGGTGTCGGCGCGTGGGTGCATGAAGCCGAACGGCCTCAGGCCTGGCAGGGCAGGCAGCTGATGCACCGTCTCGGCCATCGGGTCGACAGCTTCAGCGAACAGTCCCTGGAACAGATTCGCGTCGTCAGCGGCGTGGAAGAAGATGCACTGCGCAAACTGCATGTTGAACATGAACAGCCGCCGGCCATGCTGGCGGCAACCATCAAGCGTTTTGCGGCTGATCAGACCATTGACACGTTCATTGCACGGCTCGGCAGTGATGACTTGCAAGTCAATGGCATGGCCGACGTGCAGATGCAGCTCGAATTGCTGACGGGGCATCAAAAATGGCCAAAAAACCTTGCGCTGCGATGGCTCGATGAACAAGGCGATATGCTTTGGCAATCGTCTTCACAGCCGGAAATAAAGTACATCGATTTGACGCGCGGCCAGGGAATCGAATCCGATCTGTTCGCCACGTTGCTGTCGCGACTGTGCGAGGAGGACATCAAGGCGCTGCTCGATGAGGAATTTGGTCTTGGCATCGTCGCACTCAACGTCCGTGCGGCCCGGCTGCGCAGCATGATTGTCGACTGGGCCAAGGCGCAACGACCGGCGTTGGTGGACGCTCGCGCCGCACTGCAAGAGATACCCTCTGGCGGGATTTCAGTGGAAAGCCAATTGCTTCGCAACGAGTTTGCGCGACTACCGGGCGACCTCTTGGATGAGTTGCTGGTGGATGTCCTGCCAGCGGAAAAGCAATTGGCTCGCGAACAGGGGCGATTGTCTTTGCGCTTGAAAGAGGCAGCCCGTGAAGCGATGCGCGAGTGGCGCACTGCCCGCGCCTGGGAAGGGTTGTACTTGCCGCAAAATGCCAACATCGACACCTATCGATTGGCGTTGCACAACCTTGAGAAGTTACCAGGCTGGTTGCCTGAGATACGCCTGGAAATTCGCAATCAATCGTTCGATGGGCCGCTGATCGATAGTGTCGGCCCACAGTCGACGCCCCTGCGCAAAGTGTTGGTGCGCAGCGTGCAGAACACCTTCCAGCCCTATGACGCGCAGGGCTCCCACTTGCAGAGCACCGGCGATTTCTACAAAGCAGTTTTGCAGGCGTTGCCGGATGCCGAACGTCGTAGTCTGAGCCTTGAAATGGGTGACGGTCAGCAATTGCATAGCCTGCTGCAGCAGAACTCAATTACCCGTGCAGAGTTGCGTGATTTGCTGGATGACACCCCGGCGCGAATCGCTATCGGAAAACCCATGACTCAAGGCTACGCTCCGGTCAATGAGCCGTTGCTCGGTACGGGAGGTGAAATGAGTCTGGAGGACAGGTTCAAAAGCCTGTATCCGCAGGCCACTTCGGACACCTTTAGCGAATTTGTGCGCAGGTCCGGTAGGCCCCAGGACGCTTCACGTCTGATCCAGACGCGTGAACTCGCGTTCAAAAAACTGCAGAAAACCCTCGACGATTGGGTGGCGATCGAGCGCGGGGAGTTGCTGCCGATGGATCAGCGCTTTCACAAACGGCGCTTCGCCAAGGCGCTCAAGCATTGCTGGCAGGCTGCCGAGGCGCCGGGGACTGACGGGTATACGCTGGATCTGGATTTTCACTGGACCAGTGATTTTCTTGAGTACCTGCCGAAGCTGGACGTAGAGTTCCCTCACGTCAGCGCGCTGCAGTTTCGCCATGTGGAGCTTCGCAACGATATCAGCCGGTTCCTTGGCTACTTTCCTGAATTGAGGACTCTGGATCTAAGCGAAAACGCACTGACCTCATTGCCACGACTGGAGGGCAATCTGCGAGCCTTGGAAACGCTGGATCTGGGCAAAAATCAACTGACGCTGACCGCCGAAAACGTGGTCGAACTCAACCGCATGAGCCGCTTGCAGACATTGCGACTGGGCGGTAATCCGGCGTTGACGCAAGTGCCGGATATCAGTGCGATGGTCGAACTTCAAGTATTGGATCTGCATGACACCGGCATCACCGAGTGGCCGGCCGGCCTGTTCACGCTGCCGCGTCCACGGGCCTTTGATCTGGATCTGCAAGGTAATGCAATCGAACAGGTTCCTCAGGTGGCGGCCGGTTCGGAGCAGGCACGGTTGATTGCGCGAACCCGTCTGAGCCGTGATCGTCTGTCCGATGCAGGCCGCGAGCAATTTCAGACATACATGCGTTCGGTGGGTTACGACCCCGCTCGCAGCTATCCGCCCAAGGGTGAGCAGACCAGTGTGCATTGGCTGGAAGGTGTCACGGAGGAGGCACGTCAAAGCAAGCAAATACAGTGGGATGAGCTGGAACGCGAGCCCGATTCCCAAGGCTTTTTCGAGGTGCTGGAGAAAGTCGCCGAGTCTGCGGATTACGTGGAGGACGTCAGTCGACCGGGGCTAACCGAACGGGTGTGGCGGATGCTGGATGCCGCGACGCAAAACACGCCATTGCGCGAAGAGCTGTTTCGCATGGCCAGCAATCCTGAGTCCTGCGCGGACGCCGGTGCGCAGATTTTCAATGAAATGGGGATCAAGGTTCTGGTTCACGAAGCCTGGATGGCGGGCAGTCCCGAGCAGGTCGAGGCCAGTCTGGTGCGATTGGCGAAGGGTAAGGCGCGTCTGGATCAAGTCAATGAAATCGCCCGCGCCAACATTCAGGCCCGCCTGGAGGCCGGTGAAACGTTTATTGCACTCGATGAGGACGGTGAACTCACGGGCAGCATTGATGAAGTGGAAGTCTATCTGGCATTTCAGACGGGGCTGGCTGACCGGCTCGAGTTGCCTTGGCAGTCGCGGGGCATGTTGTTCCGCAGCATCGCTGACGTCAGTGAGGCGCAGATCGACGAGGCTTACCAAAAGGTGTTGTCGCTTGAGGCGGGTGATGGGTTGATCGATCGGATGATCGAACAGAAATTCTGGCGCAAGTATCTGAAGGGCAGGCATGCGCAGGCGTTTGAGCAGAATGCGAGACATTACAACGCAAAAGCTGAGGCGCTGCTTGATCGGCATTTGGCAGGCAGTGTTTCACAAAGAGAGTATGAGCAAGAACTGGTCGGGTTAGTCGAACAGCGCAAAGCGTTGTTGAAAACATTAACCAGAGACGTATTGGTGAAGGGATGATGCCTGTATAGAAAAAACGGCCTGTTGTTTGAAACAGGCCGTTTTTTTCTGCAAATAATCTTCGCTAGATGGACAGGTTCTTACGTTGGGTGGCCCAGGTTTCGTGAGTCTGTGGTGTGGCCCCCGATAATACGTCGAAAGGAACGATAGCGTTTTCGTAAGTGGCAACCAACTGTCCCGCGCAGTTGTAGCACGCTTCAAATGCCTCCGCATGGTCAGCGTCCTGCAGTCGCTGTGTCACTATCGAGATATCTGCCGGATTGGTCGAACCGGTCAGCTTCTGTTGGATATACAGTGCGGCATTCGCTGCCTGTATTTCCGCGTGAGCGCCCGGAAGACCACGACTCACAGGT
The DNA here is from genome assembly GCF_044750025.1 of Pseudomonas sp. NPDC088885. Taxonomy (NCBI): domain Bacteria; kingdom Pseudomonadati; phylum Pseudomonadota; class Gammaproteobacteria; order Pseudomonadales; family Pseudomonadaceae; genus Pseudomonas; species Pseudomonas sp. NPDC088885. The sequence continues at coordinate 249,788 of NZ_JBIVJB010000002.1, forward strand.
ATCAGCATACCGCTGGCTTTGATATGAAGCTCGATGCGCTCCAGCATTTGCTCGTGGATGGCAGGGACCTCATATTGCATTCCGCTGAGGGACTGATGCTCAGTCGATTCCCCTCTGTAGACCTTCACCGCGAGATCTTTATCGGCCAACCGTTCTATATAACGCTCTTTCATAGTGTCCTTGAATCGATTGATGTCGGTGACTTTGTAGACTCCAAGTGAAGCGAGTTCGTCAGGGTCCAGATTATTGTCAACCTCTCTGGACTTATGGATGCCATGTTTCTCTGTTGTGAGGATTTCTTTTTTTTTCAATGGAATATTAAAAAAATCAGTGACAATAATGTCCTGCTCGGCGCCAGTGTTTGAAATCTGGGCTCCCGCATGGGCCACGGCTTTGTCTCCCCTGAATTTTTTTGTGAATCTCGCATCTGGGTTTTGAGCTATAAATTTCGCTATCTTGGCCTGGGAACCTGATGGTTGTTTTCCACCTTCAATGATCATGCTGGTCGTCCGACTACTGACTTTTTCGTTCAAACCCCTAGTCAAGCCAAGTTCATCAACAAAACTCACCGGATTATTCCCAACCATCGCATACAGGTTCCACCCATCCACGGCTCCCGCCGGATCGGCGCTGATCCAGCGCTGCAACCACGGTGCGTAGTAGCGTCGTCCGTAATAGTAAAGTCCGGTGTCATCCAGTTCCTTGCCTGAATAACGAATAGTCTTGTAGCTGACTTCCAGTTCCGAGCCGGCCGCCAGTGAGGCCGTGCCGCCGAATGGGTAATAGTGTTCGTGACTGATCAGGTGGGCGTTCCGGTCGAGCTCGATCAGGCTGGAGTTCTGACTGTCTTCAAGGCAGAAACGTAGCTGGTCGTTGACGATCTCGCCGGGACGGCCACTGAGCCAATGCAGGCAGCGGATATTGCCCACTATGTTCGGCAACGAGATGACATGCAGCTCTTCGCCCGTATCGCGGGTGCGTATCTCCAACCCCGGCAGGTAACGCACTTGCTGAAAGTGGGTCGTCGTGGATCCCTGCGTCTCGTGATGCTTGTAAACGCGGGCGCCACCGCTGTAGCGATAGTTTTCCTGATCGGGCAGCCCGGATTCGCGCTCGATCAAGGTAACCGAGGCCAATTCATCCAGAATGTTCCACTGCAACCCCTGGCCGGGTTGCAAGGCCTGCTGATTGCCGTGTGTGTCGAACTGTTTGGAAAAGTCCGGCGTTGGATCACCTTCGTTCCACCGAACGCCGCGGTTGCTGTTCGGGTCGATGAACATGCGCCGGGTATAGCCGCCCACTGCGCGGGCGTGCACCAGTTTGATCAGGTTGCCGCCAGTGTCGTACTCGTAGGTCTGGGTGTAATTGAGGCGGTTGTTCGGGTCGCTCGGTAGCGGGCGGCCAGGCATATCGGTCGGCGGTGAGGTGTCATGGCCGGTGGCGCTGGTCAAGCGGTAGAGTGAGTCGTAGCTGAAGTCGCGCTTGCCATCGATGAGTTGGTTGGCAAAGAACACTGGGTTGAAGGTGTGATCCACCATGCTCAGGACGTTCCCGACGTTGTCGTAGGCGTACTGCAGATTTTGCCGCAGCGGCTGGCCAGGTACGCCGGCCTTGATGCTATTCAAGCGACTGTTGGCAGGGTCGTAGATCCAGTTGCAGACCACACCATTCCCCAGCGTCTGTTCGATCTTCTGGCCTTCGGCGTTGTAGCGGGCTTGCTTGAGGATGTCTTTTTCAGCGCTGTCACCGTTGATCTTCAACGTCACCTGCTGGAGTTGTCCGGCAACGTCATAGCGCGAGAGTTGCTGATGCCGGGCGGCATCGGTCTGACTCAGCGCGTTGCCGTTTGCCCCGTAGCGCCATTGTGTGGTGTAGCTGGCGCCATCGAACAGCGTGCGGGTTTCTTCAAAGGGCAGTGCACTAAGGCTGAACGAGGTGTAATCCAAAGAGCCCGAGGCATCGAGTTTGTGCAGTAACTGGCCACGCAGGTTGTGTCCGGCATCTGCATCGCCCAAGCCGTAGGTCAGGGCTTCGAGGTCTGCCCCGTCGTTTATCTGGACACGCTTTAAACGCAAACGCTCGTCGTAATGGAGGCTCCAGCGATTACCGCGGGCATCCCATCGCTTGACGAACTCTCCAGCCAAACCCTGCAAACTCAGCCGCCAACCAGAATCAACGCTGTCGCTCAGGAGTGTTTGTCCGGCCAGCCCATGAATAGTCATCAGGTTGGGTTTGGGCGCAGCCCCGAACAGCCGAGGATCCCAATGTTCTACCGGTCTGCCGGCGACGTCGTGACGTTGTCGGGTAATCAGCGGCTGAGCGAGCGCCCCGGCCACACTGCGCAAATAGGCGACCTGGCGAACGGGCAGGCCTCGGCCATCAATTACGCTGACCGAGGGGGTTCGCCGGTGTATGGAGAGATCCATTTCTCATATCCTTCGACGCAATGCATCGCTTGGGGGCCGATACGAGCCTAACAAGCCCGGTCGAGTGTGTAACCTGTCAACTCTGACAGGTGTCATGTGATCGTCGATAACTCTTTAGCCAGACAGCCGACTAGCCGAATGCCGCGTAGAATGCCCATCTGATTCAGTTTCGAGGTTGCAGTGGTGGATTTACCGCAGGGCTTCGTCCTGACCCGGCATTGGCGTGATACGCCGGCCGGCACCGAAGTCGAGTTCTGGCTGGCGACCGACGCCGGGCCGCAGCGTGTGCGCCTGCCGCATCAGCCGTCGGTGGCGTTTATCCCTGCCGAGCAGCGCGCCGCCGCCGAGCGTTTGTTGCACGACGAGAAGAACGTCGAACTGCGTCCGTTGGCGCTGCAGGATTTCCAGCATCGCCCGGTGCTTGGCCTCTATTGTCAGCAACACGGCCAGTTGATGCGCCTGGAAACCGCGCTCAACCGCAGCGGTGTCGACGTCTATGAAGCCGATGTGCGTCCGCCGGAGCGTTACCTGATGGAGCGTTTCATCACCGCCCCGGTGTTTTTCAGCGGTACGACGGACGCCGACGGCGTGCTGCTCAACGCCCAGCTCAAACCAGCGCCGAGTTACCGGCCGAAGCTGCGGCTGGTCTCGCTGGACATCGAAACCACCGAGACCGGGGATCTGTATTCCATCGCCCTCGAGGGCTGCGGCCAGCGTCAGGTGTACATGCTCGGTACGCCGAACGGCGACGCCAGCATCGTCGACTTTGACCTCGAATACTGCGACTCGCGCACCGTCATTCTGAAGAAACTCAACGACTGGTTTGCGCTGCATGACCCCGACGCGATCATCGGCTGGAACGTCGTGCAGTTCGATCTGCGCATCCTCCACGAACACGCGCGACGCCTCGGTGTGCCGCTGAAAATCGGCCGTGGCGGTGAAGAGATGCAGTGGCGTGAACACGGCAGCCGCAATCACTACTTCGCCTCGGCGGCGGGGCGGCTGATCATCGATGGCATCGAGTCGCTGCGTTCGGCGACCTGGAGCTTCCCCTCGTTCAGCCTGGAAAACGTCGCCCAGACCCTGCTCGGCGAAGGCAAGGCCATCGACAACCCGTACCAGCGCATGGACGAAATCAACCGCATGTTCGCCGAGGACAAACCGGCGTTGGCCAAGTACAACCTCAAGGACTGCGAACTGGTCACGCGAATCTTCGCCAAGACCGAACTGCTGACCTTCCTGCTCGAACGCGCCAGCGTCACCGGGTTGCCGGTGGATCGCAGCGGCGGCTCGGTCGCCGCGTTCACGCATTTGTATATGCCGTTGATGCACCGACAGGGTTTCGTCGCGCCGAACCTCGGCACCAATCCACCACAGGCCAGCCCGGGCGGTTTTGTCATGGATTCGCAACCGGGCCTGTACGAGTCGGTATTGGTGCTCGATTACAAGAGTCTGTACCCGTCGATCATCCGCACTTTTCTGATCGATCCGGTGGGCCTGATCGAAGGCTTGCAACACCCGGACGACGCTGACTCTGTACCGGGTTTCCGCGGCGCGCGCTTCTCACGCACGCGCCATTGCCTGCCGTCGATCGTCTCGCGCGTTGCCGAGGGGCGCGAGACCGCCAAACGCGAGCACAACGCCCCGCTGTCGCAAGCGCTGAAAATCATCATGAACGCCTTTTACGGCGTGCTCGGTTCCAGCGGTTGCCGGTTTTTCGATACGCGGCTGGCCTCGTCGATCACCCTGCGCGGTCACGAAATCATGCTGCGCACGCGCAAGTTGATCGAAGAGCAGGGCCACGCGGTGATCTATGGTGACACCGATTCCACCTTCGTCTGGCTGCGTCGCCAGCATGCTCAGGAAGAGGCGGCGAAGATCGGCCAGGCGCTGGTCCAGCACGTCAATGACTGGTGGCGCGAGCATGTGCGCGATGAGTACGGGCTGGAAAGCGCCCTCGAATTGCAATTCGAAATTCACTACAAGCGCTTTCTGATGCCGACCATCCGTGGCGCGGAGGAGGGCAGCAAGAAGCGCTACGCCGGCCTCGTCACCCGCGCCGACGGCAGTGATGAAATGGTCTACAAAGGCCTGGAAACCGTGCGCACCGACTGGTCGCTGCTGGCCCGGCAATTTCAGCAAGAACTGTACGAGCGGATTTTCCAGCGCAAGCCGTATCAGGATTACGTGCGCGACTACGTGCGCAAAACCCTCGCCGGTGAATTCGATGATCGGCTGATCTACCGCAAACGCCTGCGCCGCACCCTCGATGATTACGAACGCAACGTGCCGCCTCACGTGCGCGCGGCGCGGTTGGCCGACGATTACAACACGCAGCACGGTCGGCCACGGCAATATCAGAACGGCGGCTGGATCAGTTACGTCATCACCTTGGCCGGCCCCGAGCCGCTGGAAGTGCGCCGCGCGGCCATCGATTACGACCACTACATCACCCGGCAGCTGCAACCGGTGGCGGACGCGATTCTGCCGTTTGTCGACGACGATTTCTCAACCCTGATCGGTGGGCAACTGGGCCTGTTTTGAGTCGAGCAGTTGCAGCGTCCATTCATCGAGAATGCCGTGGAAGTAGCGCTCCAGCGCCTGCGCGAACAGGCTGTCGTCGGCGCTGAACTGAGCGAACAGCGTCATCGAAGAATGAAATTTCAGGTCATCGGGATGACCGAAAATCTCCGCGATTGAACGCTGGCGCACGTTGAGCACCAACTGCGTGCAGGTGCGCAAGCGGGCGCCGAGCAGTTCATGGTCGAGGTAGGCCTGCGCTTCTTCGGCCGAACCGATGGCGTAGCGTCGGGACATTTCACTGCCGCCCAAACCGGCGAACTGCGGGAAGACGAACCACATCCAGTGGCTGCGTTTGCGGCCGTCTTCGAGTTCGCGCTGCACCCGCTCGAACACCGAGTCCTGGGCCAGCACAAAACGTTGCAGGTTGAACGGGTCGTTCTGATCCGTGCTTCTCATCGCGAAGCCCTCGCCAGTCGGCGGCTCAGACCATGGCCAGCCGCTGCTTGCGTTGTGGCGCTTGAAACACCTGATCCAGCGCCGCCAGATCCCCGGCCTCCAGTTGCAGCTGCGCCGCTTGTGCATTGAGTTGCACGTGTTCGGGTCGCACAGCCTTGGGAATCGCAATGACACCATCCTGACGCAGAATCCACGCCAGCGAAACCTGCGCGGGGGTAACGCCGTGACGAGCGGCAATCTGTTTCAGCACCGGTTCCGCCAGCATCGCGCCGCCCTGGCCGATCGGGCAGTAAGCCATCAGCGGCATCCGCTGGTGCTGGCACCACGGCAGCAGATCGAATTCAATGCCGCGCTCTTCAAGGTTGTAGAGCACTTGATTGGTGGCGCAGGCGGAACTGGAGAGTTCTTCGAGGTCATCGACGTCGAAATTGGAGACGCCCCAACGGCCGATCTTGCCTTCTTCGCGCAGACGTTCGAAGGCTTCGACGGTTTCTTCCAGCGGATACTGGCCGCGCCAGTGCAGCAGATAGAGGTCGATGTAATCAGTGTCGAGACGGCGCAGACTACGCTCGCAGGCTTGCGGGATGCCTTTGCGGCTGGCGTTGTGCGGGTAGACCTTGCTCACCAGAAACACTTGATCGCGCAGACCGGCAATCGCTTCGCCGACCACCGATTCGGCACCGCCCTCGGCGTACATTTCGGCGCTGTCGATCAGGGTCATGCCCAGCTCGATCCCCGTGCGCAACGCCGCCACTTCACGCTTGTGCGCCGAACGGTCTTCGCCCATGCGCCATGTGCCCTGACCAATGACTGGAACCTGCACACCGGCCAATTCGAGGGTACGCATTCAAACCTCCTATCTGAAAGAGTCGATACCTTTAAGTGGGCAGCAGGATAGCCCAGGGGTTCCGAAAGCTTCCAGATCAGGAGTCTTTATGAAGTGGCTGAAATACATTGTGGCGAGGGGATTTATCCCCGCTGGGTTGCGCAGCAGCCCCAAAACCATCCAACGCGGAGTATCAGGTAAACCCGGTTGTCTGGTTTTGGGCCCGCTGCGCAGGCCAACGGGGATAAATCCCCTCGCCACAGGGGACTCAACTCATCACAGATGTTGTGTTGGCAGTTATTTCGAGGAGAACTTCAACACCACGCTGTGGTTGTAAGTCTGCCCCGGATCCAGTCGCGTGCTCGGGAAGTTCGGCTGATTAGGCGAGTCCGGATAGTGCTGCGTTTCCAACGTAAACGCGCCCCAGTGCGGATACACCTTGCCGCCCTTACCCTTGACCGTGCCATCCAGGAAGTTGCTGGTATAAAACTGCACACCCGGCTCGGTAGTGAACAACTGCAAATGCCGCCCCGACTGTGGATCGCGGACTTCGGTGGCGACTTTGCTCACATCGCCCTTGGCATCCAGCGCCCAGTTGAAATCGAAGCCACCCTGTTTCGGCTCAGCAAATTTCAGTTGCTCATGATCCGCCTTGATGTGCGTGCCAATCGCCGTCGGTTTGGTGAAATCCATCGGCGTACCGGCGACGGGCGCGAGTTCACCGGTCGGGATCAGTTTGGCCGTCACCGGCGTGTAATGGCTGGCGTAGAGGGTCGCGACCTGCTTGAGAATGTCGCCATTACCGGCGCCGGCGAGGTTGAAGTAACTGTGGTTGGTCAGGTTGAGCACCGTCGGTTTATCGGTGTTGGCCTTGTAGTCGATGCGCAGCTCGTTGTTGTCGGTGAGGCGATAGGTGACCTCGGTGGTGAGGTTGCCGGGAAAGCCCATTTCGCCGTCCGCCGACAGATACGTCAGGGTCACGCCGACCGAATCCTTGCCCTTGGTTTCCTGTGCTTTCCAGACTTTCTTGTCGAAACCCAAGGTGCCGCCGTGCAGCGCGTTGCTCTTGTCGTTCTGCGGCACTTGATAGCGCTTGCCGTCGAGTTCGAACGCGCCTTCGGCGAGGCGATTGCCGAAACGGCCGATGGTCGCGCCAAAGTACGCGGTGCCTTTCTGATAACCCTGCACATCGTCGAAGCCGAGCACGACGTCGTCGAACTTGCCGTGTTTGTCCGCCACCAAGAGCGATTGCAGGGTCGCGCCGTAAGTGATGACGGTGGCTTGCATGCCGTGGCTGTTGCGCAGGATGTATTGCTCGACGGGCGTGCCGTCATTGGTTTTGCCGAAGGCTTTGTGCTCGGCGCTGAGGCCGGCGGCATTGGCGGAAAGGGTGGCGATCATCAGGGACAGTCCGAGGCCGGAGAGCAGGTGTCGGGATTGAAGCATGGTTGACCTTCCTTTTTGTTGTTGTTTTCAAAAGTGGCACTACCCCCTGTAGGAGCTGCCGAAGGCTGCGATCTTTTGCTTTTAAGAAGATCAAAAGATCGTCCGAACGCGGCCCGAGCCTTCGGCAGCTCCTACAGGTGTTCAATAGTCATGCTATTTGTGGTTTTGCAGAATATTTATAGTGGATTAATCGTTTATTGCAAAAGTAAAAGTCAGACTAGTGTGTGCGGCAATCAGCGCCGAAGGTCGGATCAACGCTCGCACACTGCACTTTTTCGAATTTCCCGGCTCTATCCATGGCCAGGATGCGGTGACCCCCGCCGCACAGGAATGTGCCTGTTCGAGACTACATGCCGAGAGTTTTTCAGCTGATTGCCGACCTTTTTCACCGACCGTGCCTGCCGCTCGCCTGTCTGTCATTGCTGTTGTTCAGCGGTTGCAGCCATCAGGACGGCAACGGGTTTTTCGCGCAGATGCGTGACGGCCAGCCGCAGGAGTTCATGCAGACCAGCGTCGACCGTATGGCCACGCTGGCAATGCGCGACAACCTCAACAGCCTCTACCGCCTGATGGGCAAGCTGTACCTGCGCAATCCAGAAGAACTGAAAAAATCGGGTTTCCTCAGTATTAGCGTGGCGGTGAAACAGGTGCGTCTCGCTGTTGAACAGCAGCAGCCATTACCGGTGCTCGGCGGAAGAAAGGATCTCGCAGCGCTGAGCTACGCGATGAGCCCGGAGTTTCGCGGTGACCGCGTCGGCGCGTTCATCTATGCGATCGGCAGCATGCTGGTGACCGCCCACGGCAATCGCACCGAGTTCTACATGACCGATGCGATCAACCCGACCTTCGTCCACAACGCCGCGCGCAACATCGAAAAAGCCACGTGGATTCTGTCGCAACGGCAGAACAAGGACGGCCAGCCATTGCTGTTCTCCAATGAGATTTCCGAGGAGGGCAGCAACCTCAGCTTTGCCACCGAGTTCGGCAAAATCGTCGCGCGGCTGGATCTGATCACGCAGATGCTTGATGAGCGCTACCGGCGGATCGGCCTGAATTACGCGCAGAGCCTTCTATTCCTGAATTTCCTCCCAGTGCAGTGAGTTCCACGAAACCTGTGGCGTGCAGAGATCCAATGTGGGAGCGAGCCTGCTCGCGAAAGCGGTGGTTCTGTCAACACTTCCACGCCTGAGAGACCGCATTCGCGAGCAGGCTCGCTCCCACATTGATCAAACGGTGTGCCTGGTTTTTGTATACAATCCGTCACCGCTATTGATCGAAAGGGAGCTGCACCCGTCATGACCGACCCCGCAAGCGCCGATTTCACTCGCGTTGACCGCGCCGTCCGCTCGGACAAATTGCCTTATGCCGCGTTGCTGGCGTTCGCCATGACCGGTTTCATCGCCATCCTCACCGAAACCCTGCCAGCCGGCCTGCTGCCGCAAATCGGCGCCGGGCTGAATGTCAGCGAGGTGCTCGCCGGGCAACTGGTGACGCTGTACGCGCTGGGCTCGATTGTCGCGGCGATTCCGCTGACCGTCGCCACGCGCGGCTGGCCTCGGCGGCGGGTGCTGTTGATGACCGTCGGCGGTTTTCTGGTGTTTAACACCGTCACCACGTTTTCCAGCCATTACGGCCTGACCCTCGCGTCGCGGTTTCTCGCCGGGATGGCGGCGGGGCTGTCGTGGGGGATCATGGCCGGCTATGCGCGCGGCATCGTGCCGGTGCATCAACAGGGCCGCGCGCTGGCGATTGCCATGCTCGGCACGCCGGTGGCGCTGTCATTAGGCACGCCGGCGGGAACATGGCTGGGTAATCTGATCGGCTGGCGTGCCTCGTTTGGCATCATGTCGGCGCTGGCATTGGTGCTGGCCGCGTGGATTGTGATCGCGGTGCCGGATCGTCCGGGGCAAACCAGCGAAGAACGCCTGCCGTTGCTTGAGTCCCTGCGTCTACCGGGTGTGCGGCCAGTGCTGTTCGTGGTGCTGACGTGGATGCTCGGGCACAACATTCTCTACACCTACATCGCGCCGTTTCTGATGCAGGCCGGGCTGGCCGAACGGGTTGATCTGGTGTTGCTGGTGTTTGGCCTGTGCTCGCTGGTGGGCATCTGGATCATCGGCATGCTGGTCGATCGCTGGCTGCGTTGGCTGACGTTGATCAGCCTTGCGGTGTTTGCCGTGACCGCGCTGGTGTTGGCGCTGCTGGCGCCGTCACCGTGGCTGATTTACACGTGCATGGCGGTGTGGGGCTTGTCCTTTGGCGGCTCGGCGACGTTGCTGCTGACCGCCGCGGCGGACTCGGCGGGCGATCACGTCGACGTGGTGCAGGCGATGCTGACCACGTCGTGGAACGTGGCGATTGCCGGCGGCGGCTTGTTTGGTGGCTTGCTGCTGGATCGAGCGGGGGCGATGTCGTTTCCGTGGGCGCTGCTGATTCTCTCGCTGATTGCGCTCGCCACCGTTTGGATCAACAGCAACCACAGCTTCAAACCGGGCCGCCGCCAGCACTGACAACGCAGTCTCTCTGTAGGAGCTGCCGCAGGCTGCGATCTTTTGATGTGCGGTATTGAAAAACAAGATCAAAAGATCGCAGCCTGCGGCAGCTCCTACAGGGGGAATGGTGGGTTGCGGTATAACGATAGACCGCATTGATATATGTGGTTATAAGAAAAATCGCTATGCTGCGGGCCAGATTTTTCCTGTCGTTTTTGTGGACGGTTTAATGGAATTGGCAAATTTCGGCCTGGTGATTGCCGGGCTGGTGGTGGGGTTTATCGTCGGCATGACCGGTGTCGGCGGCGGTTCGTTGATGACGCCGATCCTGCTGTGGTTCGGCATCAACCCGGCAACGGCGGTGGGCACTGACCTGTTGTACGCCGCCATTACCAAATCCAGCGGCGTGCTGGTGCACAAAAAGAACAAGAACATTGACTGGGCCATCACCGGCTGGCTGACCCTCGGCAGCGTGCCGGCGGTGGCGATGACCTTGTGGTTCCTCAGCACCCTGCACACCGCGCCGGATGCGATGAACGCCATCATCAAACAAGCCCTGGGCTTTGTGTTGTTCGCCACCGCGCTGGCGATCTTCTTCAAAAAACGCCTGCTCGCATTCGCCCACAAACGCGCCGGCGGCAACTACAACCCGAGCGGTTCGCGCCTGAACGTGTTGACCGTGATCACCGGTCTGATCCTCGGCACCATGGTCGCGCTGACCTCGATTGGCGCGGGTGCGCTCGGCACCGTGGCGCTGTTCATTCTTTACCCGCTGCTGCCAACCCGTCGTCTGGTCGGCACCGAAATCGCCCACGCCGTTCCGCTGACACTGGTTGCAGGTCTCGGTCACGCGAGCATGGGCAATATGGATTGGGGTGTGTTGGGCTTTCTGCTGATCGGCTCGTTGCCGGGCATCTGGCTCGGCAGCCACCTGACCGGACGCATTTCCGACGAAGTCCTGCGCCCGTGTCTGGCGACGATGCTGGTGTTGATCGGCTACAAGCTGGCGTTCTGATCAACCCGATTTTTCGAATGGAACAAAATTGTGGTGAAAGTCACTTACCTGTGGCGAGGGGATTTATCCCCGTTGGGCTGCGAAGCGGCCCCATTCGGTCTCCCGCATTTTTGCTGATACACCGCATGTGCTGGTTTTACGACTGCTTCGCAGCCGAACGGGGATAAATCCCCTCGCCACAGAAACCCCGCTAACCACAAGTTTTTGTGCTGCTGAATATCCCTTTGTAGGAGCTGCCGAAGGCTGCGATCTTTTGATCTTGATCCTAAAAAAAAGATCAAAAGATCGCAGCCTTCGGCAGCTCCTACAGGTTTTTATGACGGGTTTTGAATGGTGTATTTCATCACCGTCACCGGCAATTCCTCGTACACCATTTCCTCAATCACCTCCCATCCCAACCGTGCATACAGCGATTGCGCGGCATCGGTGTACAGATACAACTCCTTCACCCCCAGCGCCGCCGCTTCTGCAACCACACGGTTAACCAGTTGCGAAGCAACCCCGCGTCCGCGTTCTTCAGCTTTCACATAAACCCCGGCCAGCCAGGGCGTCAGGTTCGGGCGCAGTTTAAGATCGTTTTCAATCAGCAGTGCGCCGCCGAGCAAGCGCGAACCTTCGAGTGCCACCACAACGCTGGGGATCGCGCCTTTGCCGCAAGCTGCACGCATGCGTTGTGTACGCGCCTCCAAGGTATCTTCGGGGCGATATTTACCCCATTCCTCGAAGTTGAGCGTGGCCAGTTCTTCAATCAATTCGGGGTGATCGCACAGGTAATCAATGTGCATGCGGGTGAACTCCATTTCGGTGGTTGATCCATCACCCTAATGCGGTCATAAAAGGTAATCAAATCTGCCTTGCGATCGTGTCTGCGATGTTGCGCAATGTCGGCCCTGACCTAAGCTTCTGACAAGGCGACACCTATTTGCCAGATAGCCCCGGAACAATCGCCACGATGCGCAATCATTAGAGCGTGGATATTAAAAGGAGATGCGCATGCTCATCAGGTCACTGACCCTGACACTCTTGCTGGCGATTGCCGGCCCTCTGTTCGCCGCTGACAACGATTCGCCGATTGCCGGCGACATGGGCCGCGCCCGACCGCTGATCGTGATCGCACAAAGCACCGTTGACCCCGTGTGGGTCGGCCTGAAAAAGTCGCTGGAAGATCCCGCCAACAAAAAAGGCGTCGCCGATCGCAATATCAAGGTTTACACCATCCTCAACATGTCCGGCCAACTCGACGGCAAAGACCTCGGCCAGCAGGACACCATGGCGCTGCTGCGCTCGCTGAAGCTGGGTGCCGGCGCGTATCCGAAAGTGTTCCTGGTGGGCAAGGACGGCGAGACCAAACTGTCGGCGTCGGGGGATGAAGCGAAAGCGGTGGATTTGAAGAAAATCTTCGACACCATTGATGCCTTGCCGGCGACCGAGAAAGACATCGCGCCACCGTCCGTTGCAACCACACCGGCAGCCGCAGAACCGGCCGCAAAGGGCGCAAAAGGCACCAAAGCAAGCAAACCTGCAAAACCCACCAAACCACCGGAAATGCCGGATGACTAACTGAAGTCAACGCAAATCTCCCTGTAGGAGTGAGCCTGCTCGCGATAGCGGCATGTCAGTTGATACATGTGTTGACTGATACACCGCTATCGCGAGCAGGCTCACTCCTACAGTTTTAAGCTGCGTGTTCTTGTAATGCTGTCTGCAATCGCTTCATCTCTTGCACAAACCCCTCATACAACCGATGCGCCTCCTGCTGAGTCGTGCTCGACTTGCACGCCACCTCCAGTTGCTCACACGCCGCAATCAACGGCGTCGCATGAATAATCCGCGCGCTCCCCAGAATCTTGTGGCAACGCCGCGCCATGCCCGCAAAATCCCCCGCTTCAAACAACAATTCCATCGCCTCGACATCCTGCTGATTGGTGCGTAACACCGTCTCCAGCAATTGCCGGGTCAGCCCCGGATCGCCAGCGGTAATGTCGCTGACCTTGGACGGATCAAAACACGCCGCACTGGCCTGACGTTCACGTTCGGATTCACGCAGATAACGCTCCAGGGCACTGCGTGTCAGCGGTTTGAACAGGCAGGCGTTCATGCCCGCGTCGAGACAGCGGCGGGTTTCCTCTGGCTGCGCATTGGCGGTCAGACCGAGCACATGAGTCGGCGTGCGCCCCTCGGCGGCTTCGATGGCGCGCAACTGGCGGGTCATTTTGTCGCCATTGAGCAGCGGCATATTGCAGTCGGTGATCAGATAATCGAAGGATTCTTCGCTCCACAGGCGCAACCCTTCGAGACCGTTTTCGGCGCAGGCCACGCGCATCCCCAGCGATTCCAGTTGCCGCTGCAGCACCACCCGATTGAATTCGTGATCCTCGACAATCAGCACATGCCGCGACGGCAGCGGTGGCAGATCTTCAGTCGGCGTCGTCGGCAGGGTTTGTGTCTCGGTGTGCAAGCGGGTGCTCAGGTTGAGGGTAAAGCACGAGCCGAGCCCCGGCTCGCTTTCGCAGGTCAGTTGCCCACCCATCAACTCGGTCAATTGCTGACAGATCGACAACCCCAGCCCGGTGCCAATCTGTGTTTCGCTATGGCCGTCAGCGAACTGGGTGTACGGCTGAAACAGGCGCTGGCGCTGTGGCTCGTCCATGCCGATGCCACTGTCGCGCACCGCCAGGCGCAATTGCACCAGATCGCCATGAGTTAGCAGGCTCAACTCGACGCTGACCTTGCCTTGGGCGGTGAACTTGATCGCGTTGCTCAGCAGGTTGGAAAGAATCTGCCGAAAGCGCAGCGAATCCAGTTCCACCGCTTGATCGGCATCGTCGGTGATCACCGTCAGTTCGATGTTTTTCTGCTGCGCGAGGCTGGCGAACGCCTGCACCACGGTGCGCGCCAGACGCTCGGGATAGCAGCGGCTGCTGCGCAATTCGAACTGGCCGGCTTCAAGTTTGGTCAGGTCGAGAATCTCGCCGATCAGCTCCATCATGCCGCCGGCGGACTTCTGCGCGATGTCGATCAACTCGCCATCGCCGGTGCGCTCGGGATGACGATTGCGCAGCAGTTCGAGCACGCCGATCAACGCGCTCATCGGCGTGCGGATCTCGTGGCTCATCACCGCCAGAAAATGGCTTTTGCCACGGTTCGCCGCCTCGGCCTGGTGCTTGGCGGCCAACAGTGCGTGTTGCAGATGCTGTTGTTCGGTCAGGTCGATCCAGCCGCCAATCACACCGGTCATTTTGCCGTCGGAGTCGCGGTAGGGCAGGGCCCAGTGGTAGATGTGGAAGGTGTGGCCCTTGACCGAGAGCGGGAAATTGTCGAACGACGGCTCGCCGCTTTCCAGGGTGGCGCGGTGGATGCGTTTGTAGTTGTGGGCGTTATCCAGCGGCAGCACGTTGGCCTCGATCAGGCCTTTGTGCAGCACCTGCTCAAGCTCCACGCCCATCACCTGCAAATAGGCGCGGTTGCAAGTGAGCAGCAGGCCTTTGCGGTCGCGCACGTAAATCGGGTGCGGCGTGCCATCGACCAACGCCTTCATAAACAGCAACTGATCGCTCAAGGCTTTTTGCGCTTTGAGCCGCTCGGCGATTTGCCGGCGCAGGCCGAGGTTCCACGCGATGAAACCGAGCAAAACGGCCACCAAAACCATCGCCGCCCGCAGAATCCAGCGCTTGTAAGTGCTCCAGCCGTCTTCACCGTTCTGTGGGTTTTGCCAGCGATTGGCCAAATCGCTGAACTCGCCGGGGGCGATGTCGAGCATGGCTTTGTCGAGGATCGAAATCAGCGTGGCGTTGTGTTTGCCGGTGGCGAAGGTGATCAACGCCGGTTGTGTGCCGAGCACTGAGTCGATTTGCAGGCGTCCACGAAAGTAGCGATCGATCAGATAGGCCGCGCCCATCTGCGGCTGAATCACGCCCTCGACCTGTCCTTCGGCGAGCAGTTCGTAAGTCTCGATCGACGTATCGACTTCGACTGCGCGCAACTCCGGCCATTCCCGCGCCAGCCAATGCGCGGCTTCCGAGCCCTTGATGATCGCCACGGCCCGGCCTTTCAGACCGCTCATGCCCTCACGGTTGGGCTTGACCCGTGTAACCAGTACAAACGGATTGACCACGTAGGCGCGGGAGAACTTCAGATCCTTGTGCCGGCGCTCGCTGTAAGTCAGCGCCGCGATCAGGCTGGGTGGATCGCGTTGCGCACGACGGGTCATGGCGTCCATTGAAGTGATTTTCTTTGGCTGAAACGCGAGGCCCGTGCGGTCGTTGATCAGCTCGAGCAAATCGGCGGACATGCCGCGCATTTCGCCTTCGGTATCGAAGAAGCTGAACGGCGAATACATGTCGTTGGCCAGCACCTCGACAATCGGATGATCCTTGATCCACTGCTGTTCGACCGGCGTCAGTTGCAGACGGCCGTAACCGAGTTTCGGGTTGGAACCGATGCCCCAGCGCCGGGCGATTTGCGCGCGTTCCGCCGGGGAGATTTTTGCCAGAACGTTATTGAACAGATTGAGCAACTGCGCGTCTTCGCGCTGCATGGCGAAGCTGAAACCCAGGCCTTCGGAATCGCGCTGAATGGTCTGTTTGAGGCTCTGCTGGTAACTGCGTTCGAGCAGGTATTGCGCGGAGATCGCATCGGTCAGCAGCACCTTGTTTTCGCCGTAGGCCACTAGACCCAGGCCGTACGGTGTCGACTCCACCGCCTCGCGGGCATGATCAGGAAACAGTGCGGCAACGCGACCCGGAATCATCCAGTCCGAATCGAACAGAACGGTGGTGTCCTTGGGCAGTTGATTGTTCGCCCAGTGAGTGCCGAAGCGGCTGACCAGCACCGCTTGATCGTACGCATACGCCGCACTCATGCGCAGTTCGCTGTACTGGTTTTCCAGATGATTGATGCGTGGCACCACATCGATGTCGCCACGTTGCAGGGCGGCGAGGGCTTCGGCCTGATTGGCGAACCGTTCGATCTGCACCCGCAGGCCCAGAGTGCGAGCGATGATGTCGAGGTAATCGGCGGACAGACCTTGGTATTCACCACCGTCGGCGGTGATGTCGAGCGGAGGGCGATCCGGCAGATAGACCCCGGCGCGCAACACGGCTTTTTGCGTCAAAAAATGCCGTTGCGTGCTGCTCAGGGGCAGGGTTTGTTGATTGCTGGTCGCGCGGCTGAGCAGGCTCAGCGTGTCGGCCTGGGCGCTCAATGCCAGCCAGCCGAGGCAGAAAACAGCGAGCAGTTGTCTGAACCGGTTCATCGCTCAGACCAGATGATTGCGTTTGGCGAACTCGACCAGATCAAGCAGCGTGTGGGTGTCGAGTTTTTGCATCAGGCGAGTCTTGTAGGTGCTGATGGTTTTGTTGCTCAGCAGCATGTCGTTGGCGATCTGCATGTTGGTCTTGCCTTGGGCCAGACCGTGCAAGACTTTGAGTTCGCGGCGGGTGATGGTGTCGATGCGCTTGGCATCGTCCTGGGTGTATTCACTGTGATTGACCGAATCCAGCGTCCCCGGTGGAAACCAGCGTTCGCCATTGGCCACGGCTTTCAGTGCGGTGAGAATCTCCCTCGGATCATCGCCCTTCGACAGATAACCCGCCGCCCCGGCGCGCAGGCATTGCGTGGCGTAGGCCATACTTTTCAATCCGGTGTGTACCAGCACGTGCGCCGTACTGCCGCCGATGCGCAAACGGTCGATCACCGCCATGCCGTCGAGTTGCGGAATGTCCAGATCCAGCACAATCGCATCGGGCTGCAGCTCGAACGCTTTGCTCAAGGCATCGACGCCGTTGTCGCATTCAGCCACCACGACATGGCCCTCGCGCGCCAGAATCATCGCGATTGCCATGCGCACCACAGCGTGATCATCGACCAGCAGCACTTTCATCGATCAGTCCTCAAGCCCGGTTTCAGCATAGCCCGCACGCTGGGAAGAGCACGGCGCGGGCGCGACCGCGAAAAAAGAGCGCGATGCTACTTGGTTTGAGGGGGGATGCAAGAAAAGAGGGTAGTCACGGGCTACCCCAACCTCCTGTGGCGAGGGGATTCAGCGAAACGTCGCACCGCCCCGTTCGGCTGCGCAGCAGTCGCAAAACCATTGCATGCGGTGTGTCAGTAGAAATGCAGGGTATGGATGGGGCCGCTGCGCCGCCCAACGGGGATAAATCCCCTCGCCACAGGGAATTAGTGTCACCAGGGGATCAGTGTCACAAGGGGCTAGTGCCACAAGGGGCTAGTGTCACCAGGGATCAGTGTCACAGGGGATCAGTGTCACTAAAGGGAGTGCCACAGGTTTGGTGCCTGCCTTTATCGAGTAATTGCACTCAGGATCGTGTGCGCAATTTTCACCCGCTCGGCGTTCGGGTAGTTCTTGTTCGCGAGGATGACGATGCCGACATCTTTCGATGGCACGAACGCCACGTACGCACCAAAACCTCGGGTTGCGCCGGTTTTGTTGTACAGCACGTTCTGCGGCTCGGGCTGCGCCGGAGTCAACCATTGCACCTTGTGCGGCTCCATGGCCATTGGCGTCGAGTTGCCCACTTGCAGACGAGTGAGGCTGATCGGGTAGGCGTAACGCTCCCAACCCAGGCCCTGCGTCATGTCGCCAACGGTGTAGTAACCGGTGTGCGTCGTGGCGATGGCCGTTTGCATCGAATGTTCGAAGTGTGCGGGTTTCAGGTTCGCGTCGATAAAGCGCAACATGTCGGCGGCGCTGCTTTTCAAACCGTAAGCCTCTGAGTCCAGCGCACCTGGGCCAACGCGTACCGGTCGATTGTCTTTGTCGTAACCTGATGCGTATCGCTTTGCCTGAGTATCCGGTACATGGATAAAGGTGTGTTTCAGGCCGAGTTTCGGCAGCAGGATATCGCCCATGGCCTGATCAAACGGCTGACCCAGGCTTTTCGCTGTCAGGTAACCGAACAGCCCCAGGCTTGGGTTGGAGTACTGGCGCTGACTGCCGGTCGGATAAACCGGTCTCCACTGTTGGAAATAGCCGAGCATTTTGTCAGCCGAATCTGCCTCAGCGGGAAACTGCAGCGGCAAGCCGCCCGCCGTGTAGGTGCCCAATTGCAACAGGCTGATCTGGTCAAACGCACTGCCGCGCAGGTCGGACAGGAGTTGGCTGGCGTTGTTGTTCAGCTCAAGTTTACCGCTGGCTTGAGCGTAACCCGCCAGCGTCGCAGTGAAGGTTTTGCTCAGCGAACCGATTTCAAACAGGGTGTTTTCGTTGACCTTCAGTCCGCTGTTTTTATTGGCAACGCCGTAGTTAAAGTAATGCGGTTTGCCATTGATCGTCAGTGCGACAGCCAGACCAGGAATATTCTGCTGCTGCATTACCGGTGTGACGACCCCGTTGACCAATGCTTGAAGTTGCTCATCGGTGGGCGAGGCGGCCGAACAGGCGGTAGTACTGAAGAACAGTCCGAAAACGCTGTAGGAAAAGAGTTTGCTCGGCATGATTGAACGCATAAGTGAACCACTCTCCATGAGTGTTGATTATTCTATCCCGCTACACTGCGGTCGATTTCCCGGTAGGGCGGCTGATCAGCGCCGCCAATTTAGGCAGTCCGGCGCCAATCGACAAACGAGGAAATCTCGCATGAGCCATTAGAAAAATTTGGGACTGGGCATGATTCGACCGCAATTGCCGCTGAACGCACTGCGCGCATTCGAAGCTTCAGCGCGCCATCTGAGCTTCACTCGCGCGGCGGTGGAGTTGTGCGTGACCCAGGCTGCCGTCAGCCATCAGGTCAAAAGCCTTGAGGCGCAACTCAACGTAACTCTGTTCAAACGCCTGCCCCGTGGGCTGATGCTGACCGGCGAGGGCGAAACGCTGTTGCCGGTCTTGAGCACGTCGTTTGATCACATCGCGCAAATTCTTGAACGCCTCGCCGACGGCCAGTACCGCGAAATGTTGACCGTGGGCGCGGTCGGCACGTTCGCCGTGGGCTGGCTGTTGCCGAGGCTGGCGGACTTCCGGGCGAAACATCCGCTTATAGATTTACGGCTGTCGACTAACAACAATCGCGTGGATGTCGCGGCGGAGGGGCTGGATTACGCGATCCGGTTTGGCGCGGGAGCGTGGCATGGCATCGAGGCGACACGCTTGCTCGACGCGCCGCTGTCGGTGTTGTGCGTGCCGGAAATCGCCCGGCAATTGCATGCGCCTGCGGATTTGTTGCAGCAGACGTTGTTGCGTTCCTATCGCACCGATGAATGGCCGGAATGGTTTCACGCGGCCGGCATGGCCACCCACGCAGCACCGCCGCAGAG
The DNA here is from genome assembly GCF_044750025.1 of Pseudomonas sp. NPDC088885. Classification (NCBI taxonomy): domain Bacteria; kingdom Pseudomonadati; phylum Pseudomonadota; class Gammaproteobacteria; order Pseudomonadales; family Pseudomonadaceae; genus Pseudomonas; species Pseudomonas sp. NPDC088885. The sequence goes on from NZ_JBIVJB010000002.1 coordinate 269,243, forward strand.
CATCGTGTTCGACTCGTCGCTGGCGATGATGGAAGCGGCGTTGCAGGGCAGTGGAGTGGCATTGGCGCCACCGCTGATGTTCGCCCGGCAACTGGCGGCGGAGACGATTTGTCAGCCGTTCGCGATTGAAATCACCACCGGCAGTTATTGGCTGACGCGTTTGCAGTCACGCCCGGAAACGGCGGCGATGGAAGCCTTCAAATCATGGCTGCAGAACGCTTCCTTGTAGGAGCAAAGCTTGCTCGCGAAGACGGCAGCGGATTCAATCATGATGTCGTCTGCCAGGACGCTTTCGCGAGCAAGCTTTGCTCCTACAGGTCATGGTTTGCGCCGTTGGTCTGTTCGATAGCACCCGCCGCCCGGCAGCGCTTCCAACCTGTACGACCCGGATCTTCCGGGCCTCCTTGGTGAGGTGTGTCATGGCTAACGATCTGCTGTTTCAGGGTGGTGTACTTCCAACCGATCCAACCCAACCGGTGCCCGGTACCGATGAGCCGACACTCGGAGATCATGATTCACCGATGGGCATGCCACCAGGGCGCGATCCGCTGAGCGATGGCGACCGGCCTGACGACTGGAAGGATCCGGCTGCCGACGACGATGTGCCGCCAGCGGATGAGCCAACGCCGTTGTCGGATGATCGACGCTAGTTGATGCGGTGTTTGTCCGGGCCTCTTCGCGAGCAAGCCCGCTCCCACAGGAGAATGCATTCCAAATGTGGGAGCGGGCTTGCTCGCGAAGGCGGCTTCCCTCACCCCAGCCCTCTCCCGGAGGTAGAGGGGGCCGACCGAGGTGTCTGGCGTCAAACATCGACCTGAAGCATCGAGTCGATTATGGATTCAGCAAAGCAGAAAAAAACCAGTCAATTTCGGATTCAGCAAAGGAATCCCACGTCGGTGTACCTCCCCAATATCCCCCAATCAGTCCCCTCTACCTCTGGGAGAGGGCTAGGGTGAGGGCCGCTTTTTCAGGCCACCGCCAAATCCCGCATCAACAAGCCAAAGCGCAAATCCACCGCATCCGGAATCGGCAAATACACCGTGTGCCCATCCCCCGGCGCCACCTCGATCGCGCCGCCCTGAGCGTTGTGCAACTCATGCAGATCAAAATGAAAGTTGCCCTTGGGCGTCATCAATTCCAGATGATCACCGACCGCAAAACGGTTCTTCACCTTGACCTCAGCCAGCCGATCACGCCGCTCCCCGGTCAGTTCACCGACAAACTGCTGACGCTCCGACACCGAGCTGCCGTGCAGATAATTCTGATACTCGTCATGCACATGCCGGCGCAGAAAACCTTCGGTATAACCGCGCTGGGCCAGTGACTCCAGATCCGTCATCAAGCTGCGATCGAACTCGCGCCCGGCCACCGCATCATCAATTGCCCGTCGGTACACCTGCGTGGTGCGCGCGCAATAGAAGTGCGATTTCGTCCGACCCTCGATCTTCAGCGAATGCACGCCCATGCGCGTCAGCCGTTCGACATGCTGCACCGCGCGCAGATCCTTGGCGTTCATGATGTACGTGCCGTGCTCATCCTCGAACGCCGGCATCAACTCATCCGGGCGATTGGCCTCCTGCAACAGAAATACCTGATCGGTAGGCGCGCCAATACCAAGGGTGGGCTCGGGCTCAAAGGTCTGCACGATCTCGCCGAGCTGATTTTCCGTGGCTTGCTGCGCCGAGTATTTCCAGCGGCAGGCGTTGGTGCAGGATCCCTGATTGGCGTCGCGCTTATTCATATAGCCCGACAACAAACAGCGCCCGGAATAAGCCATGCACAACGCGCCGTGGACGAAAACCTCCAGCTCCATGTCCGGCACTTGCTGGCGAATCTCGCCGATCTCTTCCAGCGACAATTCCCGCGACAGAATGATCCGGCTCAGCCCCTGCTGCTGCCAGAACTCCACGCTCGCCCAGTTCACCGTGTTGGCCTGCACCGACAGGTGAATCGGCATCTGTGGGAAGTGCCGACGCACCAGCATGATCAGCCCCGGGTCGGACATGATCAGCGCATCCGGCGCCATCTCGATCACCGGCGCCAGATCCTTGAGGAAGGTTTTCAGTTTGGCGTTGTGGGGCGCGATGTTGACCACCACATAGAAGCGCTTGCCCTGCGCCTGCGCCTCTTGAATGCCCAGCGCCAGATTGGCGTGATCGAATTCGTTGTTGCGCACGCGCAGGCTGTAACGCGGCTGGCCGGCATACACCGCATCGGCACCGTAGGCGAAGGCGTAACGCATGTTTTTCAGGGTGCCGGCGGGAGCCAGCAACTCGGGCGCGGCGAGGGGCAGGGTAGGCGTCATGGTGGAGTCGGTCGCAAAAGCCCGGCAGGTTAGTGCAGACGTCGGTGCGGGTTATTGATCTACGTCTACGTCTACGTCTACGTTTGCGCGGCCGGCACTCAGGCGCAATCCGCAACTATGCTCAATAAATAAAGATGGCACTCGCGCGCGCGCCGGCTGACTAAGCATCGGGGCGTGCATGGCGCCTGACTGACATGGACCGGACATGAACGCAAAAAGTCTTCAATTCAAATCGCTGACAGTGCTGCTGCTGTTGGTCACCGTGGCCTTTATCTGGATTCTGTTGCCGTTTTACGGCGCGGTGTTCTGGGCGGTGATTCTCGGGATTCTGTTTGCGCCGATGCAGCGCCGCATACAGGCAAAATTCGGCTGGCAGCGCAACTTCACGTCGCTGTGTACGCTGAGCATCTGTCTGGTGATCGCAATTTTGCCGGTGATCATTCTCAGCGTGTTGCTGGTGCAGGAAGGCGCGACGGTCTACAAAAACATCGAAAGTGGCGAGTTGGATATCGCGGCGTATCTGGCGCAGTTCAAACACAGTCTGCCGCCGTACTTTCAACATTTGCTCGATCGCTTCGGCATGGGCGAGCTCAACGGTTTGCGCGAGAAAATCGTCAAAGCGGCGATGCAGGGCAGCCAGGTACTGGCCAGTCAGGCCTTCAGTTTTGGCCAGGGCACGTTCGAGTTCGTGGTGAGTTTTTTCATCATGCTGTACTTGCTGTTCTTTTTCCTGCGTGACGGTGCCGAACTGGTGCGCAAAGTGCGCATCGCCGTGCCGCTGGAGGAAAACCACAAACGTCGCTTGCAGCTGAAATTCAACCGCGTGGTGCGGGCGACGGTGAAGGGCAACCTGGTCGTGGCGATCACGCAGGGCGCGTTGGGCGGGGCGATTTTCTGGTTTCTCGATATCCCCAGTGCGTTGCTGTGGGCGGTGTTGATGGCGTTTCTGTCGCTGTTGCCGGCGGTGGGCGCGGGGATTGTCTGGGCGCCAGTGGCGGTGTATTTCCTGCTCAGCGGGATGATCTGGCAAGGCGTGGTGCTGGGGTTGTTCGGGGTGTTTGTGATCGGTCTGGTGGATAACGTGTTGCGACCGATTCTGGTCGGCAAGGACACACGCATGCCCGATTACATGATTCTGATCTCGACCCTGGGCGGTCTGGCCGTGTTTGGCCTCAATGGTTTCGTGATCGGTCCGTTGATCGCTGCGCTGTTCATGTCGAGCTGGGCGCTGTTCATTGAGACCAAGCCGAAAGTTCAGCTGCCTTAAGCGTGGAACGGCGCGCTGGCGATTTTCTCTGCCTGCGCCTGAGCGGCTGGCAATGAAGCGAGCGGGCCGCTGATCGGTTCGCCGTTGCGCATCAGGTACCAGCAGGCGAGCAAACCCGACGCTCTGAGCGAGGCGGGAACGGCGCTGCCGATAACGGACATGATTTGAACCTGAGCCATGACAAGTACCTCCAGTGATCTATGGAGCTACCTTAGGGACTCGACGGTTTAACGGACAATCAACGTTTTCGATAGTGGTCATTGACGCCAATGAGGTTTGGCGTCAGTCCACCACTTGATCGAGCATGTGCATGACTTCGCGCTCGTTGAGCAGGCCCTTGTGCACCAGATTCTCTGCCAATAACGAGAGAAACTTGGCGCAGCGGTGACCTTCCAGGTGCTTGAGTTCGGTGAGGGTGTTGTACACCTTGCCCGAGGTGCATAAACCGACAATGCGGTGGGGGTTCTGTGTTGGCATGGCTCGTCCTTGTTTTTATCAACCTGTTGTTTACGGACGGATTCAGCTTGCGGTTCCGTCTCCGTCATGACAAAAAGATGACCGTTGTGTGTTCAGCCTCAACGATTCCTGATTGATCATGACGACTTTAGCCTTTGAAACTGTCCTCACAGCGACCTTGACGAGATTTTTTCAGACGATGGCCGACAAACGGTCAAAAAAAAGCCCCGCTTGAATAGCGGGGCTCTGGTTTACCAGCGACCGTAATGCGGAGGATACGGCCGGCCGTAATAACCGCGTGGTGGCCCGTAATACACCGGGGCCGGCACGTAAACCGGTTGTTGCACGTAAACCGGCGCCGGTTGGTAGTAGACCGGTGGCGGCGGTTGTTGCACATACACCGGAGGCGGTGCGGCATACACCGGCGCTTGTTGCACGTACACCGGACGGTTCTGGTTGATAAGCGCCGAGCCAATGATGGCCGAGCCAACGATTGCGCCAAACACCGCAGGGCCTTGCCAGTAATTGCCACCGTGGGCTTGCGCTTGCCCCGTAACAGCAAAAGCACCGATCAACAGGGCCACTATGGGGAGTTTACGAATCATGATAATTCCTCGGTTCTTCAACCCGTCGTCCAGGCCTGCAATAGGCTCATGAACGTCACGGGGATACTTCTAAGACAGCGAAATTCTGAAATTCAGCACAGCCGCCAGGTAAATTTTGTGTAAGGTCTGTACCGGTTTCTTTACCGGGCATTCGACCCTTGTGGCGAAGCCTGTGCAGACACGTCGATATGATCGAACAGACCCGATGGAATGGCTAATCCCGTCCATCCGAAAGTGCGTTTAGAAGGAGAAGTTTCATGCAGATGAACCCGAACAAAGACACCCAACTGTGCATGTCCCTGTCCGGGCGCCCCGGCAACTTCGGTCTGCGGTTTCACAACCACTTATATGAGCAGTTGGGCCTGAATTTCTATTACAAGGCGTTCAGCAGCCAGGATCTGACCGGCGCTGTCGGCGGCATTCGTGCGTTGGGCATTCGTGGTTGCGGCGTGTCAATGCCGTTCAAGGAAGCCTGCATTGCGCTGGTCGATGAGCTGGATGCGTCGGCGGCGGCGATCCAGTCGATCAACACCATCGTCAACACCGCCGGGCATCTCAAGGCTTACAACACCGATTACATCGCCGTGGCGCAATTGCTGGAAACCCACGCCGTGCCGAAAGAATCGACATTCGCCCTGCGCGGCAGCGGCGGCATGGCCAAAGCGGTGGCCAGTGCCTTGCGCGATGGCGGATACAAAAACGGTCTGATCGTGGCCCGCAATGAACGTGCCGGACGTGCGCTGGCGGACTCGCTCGGTTATCGCTGGCAGGCAGAATTGGGCGATGAACGGCCTAAGATGCTGATCAACGTGACGCCGGTGGGCATGGACGGCGGGCCGGAGGCGGGGCAGCTGGCGTTTGATGCTGAGGTGATCAAAGCGGCGCAGACGGTGTTTGATGTGGTGGCGATTCCGTCGGAGACGCCGTTGATCGTGCGTGGCCGCGCGGAGGGTAAGCGGGTGATTACCGGGCTGGAAGTGATCGCGATTCAGGCGCTGGAGCAGTTTGTGCTGTACACCGGAGTACGGCCGAATGAGGAGCAGTTTGCGGCGGCGGTGGCGTTTGCGCGTAGCTGATTGATGGGGGAGGCAGGGCTGGCCTCTTCGCGAGCAAGCCCGCTCCCACAGTTGATTCTCGTCATGCCGGGATCCTGTGTTCACTGAAGATCCCCTGTGGGAGCGGGCTTGCTCGCGAATGCCGCGACGCGGTGTCAGCTTCTGTTTGCCTATACTCCCTCCTCAGCAAACACAGATAAAAACCATGACCGAGGCCCCCATGCATCCGCCCATCCTCAACCTGCATCAGGTCGAACTCGAACCCTTACCCGAAGCCCTCGCCCCTGAAGGCGAAACCGCGAGCCGCTATCAGCAACGCATGGCGCGGGTCGGTCAGCAGCTTGGCTCACAGAAACTCGGCTATCGCCTCTACGCCTTGCCACCCGGCATGCGCGGCAGTCCGTTTCACAGCCATCGGGTCAATGAGGAAATGTTCTACGTGGTGGCCGGCGAGGGCGAGGTGCGCCTTGGTGCCGAGCGCTTTCCGATTCGCGAGGGTGATGTGATTGCCTGTCCACCGGGTGGGCCGGAGAAGGCGCATCAGATCATCAATACCAGTCAGGCGGAATTGCGTTATCTGGCGGTGAGCACCCAGCAGCAGCCGGAGATCTGTGAGTACCCGGATTCGAATAAATACGCGGTGATGGATAGCTTTGCGGTCGATGCCGAGGGCAATGCCTCAGGTTTCGTCGCCGTGGCGCGGCAGGCTGATGGCGTGGATTACTGGGACGGCGAATAGCCCACAGATCCTGAATTGGATGACTAATCCTCTGTGGGAGCGGGCTTGCTCGCGAATGCGGTGGATCAGTCAAATCACCTTTGAATGACACACCGCATTCGCGAGCAAGCCCGCTCCCACAGTTTGATCTGCGTTGGTTATTCGAGGCGGGCCAGGCGCTCTTCCAGCGCGGCAATGCGTGCTTCCAGCTCTTCGATACGCTCAAGCGAAACACCGCCACTCGCACCACGTTCCTGCGGATTACTGCGCGCCGCCAGAATCGCCTCGATATCCGCCGGATCGCCCAGCGCATGGGTATAGCGATCCTCGCGCTGCCCGGCCTGACGTGGAATCAACACCGCCAACCCGCGCGCGATCAGGCGCTCAAGTTGATGCACCACCTGCTCGACATCTTCGAAATCGTGCATGCGGCCGCTGCGGGTCAGCAGTTCGTTGACGGTTTGCGGGCCGCGCAGAAACATCAAACCACTGAGAATCACCTGCGCCGGCACCAGTTCCAGCGCCTTGTCGACCTTGTGCTCCCAGCGGTCGGCGCGACTGCCCATGACCAGTTTGGCAAAACCGCGACCTTCGAGGGCGCGCAGGCTCTGTCCGACCTGGCCCTGGGTCAGGTTCATCACCGGTTCGCGGCTGGTTTTCTGGTTACACGCTGTGACCAGCGCGTTGAGGGTCAGCGGATAGGTTTCCGGGCTGGTCGCCTGTTTCTCGATCAATGAGCCGAGGATGCGGATTTCCGTGGCGTTGAGCCGTGGCTCGTCGAAGGTGGATTCTGGTTCTGTGGTCATCGCGCGTTCCCTCTGCAGTCGAAGCCGCCTAGCCTAATCCTTGCCAAACAAAAGGCAAGCCGTGCGGTCATCAAAGCATGGCTATAATCGCCTCCTTGTTCCACCCAGCCACCACACGAGACTGCCATGACCATTTCCCTGTACGCCGCATCCGTCCCGGTTTTTCAACAAATGCTCAACGCCCTGAGCGATGTGCTGAAAAAGGCTGAAGCCCACGCCACCGAGAAAAACATCGACCCGAACGCGTTCCTGCAAGCGCGTCTGTTCCCGGACATGTTCCCGCTGACCCGTCAGGTACAGATCGCCGTCGATTTCGCCAAAGGCGTTTCCGCGCGTCTGGCTGAAGTCGAACTGCCGAAGTATGACGACACTGAAACCTCCTTCGCCGAGCTGCAAGCGCTGATCGCCAAGGTCTTGGCCTTCATCGGCGAGATCAAGCCAGAGCAGATCGATGGCAAGGAAGGCATCGAAATTGTGACCCGTCCGGGCACGCCGAAAGAGAAGCGCTTCAGCGGTCAGTCGTACTTGCTGACTTACGGCCTGCCGCAGTTCTTCTTCCACGTCACCACCACTTATGCGCTGCTGCGTCATAACGGTGTGGAAGTGGGCAAGCGCGATTACATGGGCGCGTTCTAAGCGGCCAGAAGCCCCTCACTGTAGAGACCGGTACATCCTTTACAAATTAGACCGGGGACATCGTTTACACCTTTACAGGCTTGAAACGCGTTTGGCGCCCCTTTCAAGCCTGCCTAAACAGTGGCTGCAAAGGTACAGTTCCCAAGCATCATCAGCCACCTCCTTCAGCGCGATGTCCTCTCCAATCAGAGCCTCTCCTAGAAAAATCAGCTGCCCTTTCCATTTGATTTCCCCATTTGACCGAACCTTGCGCACTTCAACATCGGAACCATATTCAAGCGCAGGCAAGTAACCCGGATAAGCGCGTATCGACGGGCTATAGACAGATGCCGGTGGTTTCATGCCCAGCGCGGTATGCGGTCGGTGGGTGGTTGAAGTCTTGGATGAAATCCTGAAAAGCCAACTGCTGGCGCACCAGGTTCTCCGCCGGTGGCACTGCTGCCTTTAACGTTCGATGCATCCGTTCATGACGACCATTTTGGTCGGGACGGCCTGGCGTAATCGTTTCGACATGGATTCCAAGCCTGATAAACCAAACCGATAACTTCGAAAGTCGCGCCAGACCTGTCGACGCGAAAGGCGCGCCATTGTCAGTGCGGATCACATCCGGCAGCCCATATTCTCGAAAAGCCCACTCGAAGCCTTCCCGCGTCGGCGCTCCGTGCGTACTGGGCAAAGCGCGACAGACGAATAAAAAGCGGCTCATCTGATCGGTAATGGTCAGCGGGTAGCACCAATTACCGTCCTGCATTTTGAACTGCCCTTTGTAATCAGCACACCAAGTCTGGTTGGGCGCGTCGACCGGCCGCAAATGTGTTGGAGCACGGGGACGCGGGGGATAGGGCCGTCGCGCCACCACCAAACCAGCTTTCTTCAGCCACTCCCCGGCGGTACTCGCCGCCGGCCATTGGATATGCGAATCGGAAACGCGCAGGCGATCAATGATCTGTTTGGGTCCCCGATCGGGATGTTCGTTTTTCTTGGCCAGCAACTTGGCGATGATTTCGTCGGGCGTTTGATGAGGACAGTTCAACGGCTTGCGCGATTGCTCTTTCAAGCCATCTACGCCCAACGCTGCGTATCGCTCCAGCCACTTGTCGATGGTCGGACGGCTGACGCCATAGCGCCGGCTTAATTGGCTCTTGGTGTAACTGCCGCCAAGCCAGTCGCTGACTAACTTCACTCGTTGATCCATTGGGGACTCTTGATTCCAGGGCATGGTCAGCACCTCCTGACCATGATTGATACCTGTAAACCATGTCCCCGGTCTCAAACGTAAAGGATGTACCCGGTCTTTACCCACCCTAACCCTCTCCCGGAGGGAGAGGGGACTGACGGAGTTGTTTGTTCGAGCTGCACCGACCTGAAATATCAAGTCGAACAATCGTTTTGAACAGCACACAGATCAGCTCCCTTTCCCCTCGCCCCCTTGGGGGAGAGGGTTGGGGTGAGGGGGAAAAGATCTCCGCCACAAAAAAGCCCGCCAAGGTTCACACCATGGCGGGCTTTTGTTTTTTCTGTGGGAGCGGAGCTTGCTCGCGAAGAGGGCGGGTCAGTCGACATCATCTTCGCCTGACAGTCCGCATTCGCGAGCAAGCTCGCTCCCACAGGGTAAGGTCATGCGGTGCGTTGGGCTTTCTCTTCTTCACCCAGGCAAGCCGCTGCGGTAAACAGCACGTCCGTCGAAGAATTCAACGCCGTCTCCGCCGAATCCTGCAACACGCCAATAATGAAACCGACCGCCACCACCTGCATGGCAATCTCGCTCGGAATCCCAAACAGGCTGCACGCCAGCGGAATCAACAACAGCGAACCACCCGCCACACCCGAAGCGCCGCACGCACAAATCGCCGCGACCACGCTCAGCAGAATCGCTGTCGGAATGTCTACGGCAATGCCCAGTGTGTGCACCGCCGCCAAGGTCAGCACGGTAATGGTGATCGCCGCGCCCGCCATGTTGATGGTCGCGCCGAGCGGGATCGACACCGAATAGGTGTCTTCATGCAGGCCCAGACGCTTGCTCAATTCCAGATTGACCGGAATGTTCGCCGCCGAGCTGCGGGTGAAGAATGCGGTGATACCGCTTTCGCGCAGGCACATCAGGGTCAGCGGATACGGGTTGCGACGCAGTTTCCAGAACACGATCAGCGGGTTCATCACCAGCGCCACAAACAGCATGCACCCGAGCAACACGGCCAGCAGGTGCGCATAACCGATCAGCGCGCCGAAACCCGAGTTCGCCAGCGTCGACGCCACCAGACCGAAAATACCCAGCGGTGCGAAGCGAATCACCACGCGCACGATCAAGGTCACGCCGTTGGACAGGTCACCGAGCACTTCGCGAGTAGTGTCGCCGGCATGACGAATCGCTACGCCCATGCCGATCGCCCAGGCCAGAATGCCGATGAAGTTGGCTTCGATCAGCGCCTTCACCGGGTTTTCCACCACGCTCAACAACAAGCTCTGCAGCACTTCACCAATACCGCCCGGCGCCGTCACCGCGACGTTTTCGGTGGACAGCACCAGATGCGATGGAAACGCCATGCTCGCGACCACGGCCACTACGGCAGCGGCGAAGGTGCCCAGCAAGTACAGGAACAGAATCGGGCGAATATGGGTTTCCTGACCGTGTTTGTGGTTGGCAATCGAGGCCATCACCAGCACGAACACCAGAATCGGTGCGACGGCTTTCAACGCCGAGACAAACACTTTGCCGATGAACGCTGTGTCTTTCGCGACTTCCGGGGCGAACAGCGCCAAAGCGATACCGGCGATCAGGCCGATGAGGATCTGCGCGACGAGGCTCAGGTTCTTCAGGCGTTGCAATAGAGAAGGGGAGGAAGCTGTCATAACGGCATCTCTGATTTTTTATAGGCGCAAGGTTGAGTGAACGCGCTGGCAAATTCGGGGGCAGACCAGCGTTACGAACCGAAAGGGTGAGGCGATATCAACGCCGTTAAACGGGCGGTTGATCAGGGGTGTACGTTTTTCAGGGCGCGGACTTTATCACAGCGTAGGCGTTATCCTTCAGGCGTGTGACGATCTGCCACCCGATTGGCGGGCAAAGTCGGCAGGTTTGTGCAAGTCACTGCGGACACACTCTGTTAAGATTGCGCATCCTAATTTTAAAGTTCTGCCAGCGGGCCCTCGGGTCAACGCTGGTGTCGTCGTTTTGCTGGAGTTACCCATGCTGTTACCCATCCTTCTGTTGTCCGCCGCCGGTTTTACGGTGCTGACCACGGAATTCGTCATCGTCGGCTTGCTGCCGGCGATCGCTCGCGACCTTGAGGTCAGCATCCCGCAGGCCGGGCTGCTGGTGACGTTGTTCGCCTTCACGGTGGCGCTGTTCGGGCCATTCCTCACCGCGTATTTCGCCCGATTTGAACGGCGCAAGTTGTTCATCAGCATCCTGATCATGTTCGGCATCGCCAACACGGTTGCAGCATTGGCGCCGAATATCTGGGTGATGGCGTTTGCCCGATTGATCCCGGCCCTTGGTTTGCCGGTGTTCTGGGCTTTGGCCAGTGAAACAGCGGTGGACATCGTCGGCCCGGATTTCGCCGGTCGCGCGATTGCCAAGATCGGTTTCGGTATTGTCTGCGCCACGGTATTCGGCATTCCGGTCGGCACGCTGATTTCCGATGCGTTCGGCTGGCGCAGTGCCTTCGGCATTCTCGCGGTGATCGCGTTTGCCAAGGCTTTGCTGCTGTTTGTGTACCTGCCGAAAACCAGCCTGCACCAGCATCAGGTCAGCTTCGCTTCGCAATTCAAGATCCTGCGCAGCCCGCTGATGATCGGCCATATCGCCCTGTCGATTCTGGTGTTCAGCGGCATGTTTACCGCCTACACCTATCTGGCCGACATCCTTGAGCGCCTCGCCGGTTTCAACGGCACCGTGGTCGGCTGGTGCCTGATGGGCTTCGGCGCGGTCGGGCTGATCGGCAACTCGCTGGGCGGTCGCGCAGTGGATAAGCACCCGCTGGGCGCGTCGGTGTTGTTCTGCGCATTCATGATTGCCGGCATGGTCTCGCTGGTGCCGAACATTCATTCGCCAGTGGGGCTGGCGGTGGCGATGGGTATTTGGGGTATTACCCAGGCAGCGTTGTTTCTGGTCAGCCATGTGCGCCTGATGAAAGCCGCACCAGAAGCACCGGCCTTTGCCGCGTCGTTGAATATCGCCGGGGCCAATCTGGGGATCGGCCTGGGCGCCATGGTCGGTGGCCGGGTTATCGACGGTGCAGGTCTGGGCTTTCTTGGCTTTGCGGCTGCCGGTTTCATCCTGCTCTCGGTGTTTCTGGCCATGGTGTTGATGACGCTGAAGCCGCGCGAAGTCTGCGCCGAAGCGTCATAACGCGGTAAACAGCTCGCGTCGGGCACCTTCGGTAATCGCAACGATGCCGGGGTGCTTGACCTTGCGCTCCACCGAAATGGCGTAGAACGACTCGGTCACCGCGTCGGTCTGGCCAATCAACTCGACGCCGTATTGGCGCTTCACTTCATCGGCAATCACGCTCGGGCCAATAAAAATCCCGCTGCCGGATTGGCCGAATGCCTGCATCAAGGCACTGTCATCAAACTCCCCAACGATTTGCGGCTGAATCTGCTGTTCGGCAAACCAGCGTTGCAAACGGCTGCGCACCACGGTTTCGGCGCCGGGAATCAATAGCGGCGCACCGTGCAGGCTGCGTGGGAAATCCTGACCGTACTTCGCCGCCAGTTCGGCGGTGGCGAAGAAACTGATCCCGCATTCCCCCAGCTTCTGGCTGTAGCCCTTGATGTCGAGGTGCGAGGGCATCGGGCTGTCGGAAATCACCAGATCCAGACGCTGGATCGCCAGGTCGGCGAGCAAACGTTCGAGTTTGTCTTCGCGGCAGGTGATGCGCAGCGGCTCGCTGAGCTCCATGGTCGGCGCGATCAGGCGATAAACGATGGATTTCGGCACCACGTCCGCCACGCCAACGCGGAACAGAATCTGCTGTTCGTTGGGCTGCGCGCGCAGCATCAGCTCCAGTTCGCCGCCGAGTTGAAACATCTGCTCGGCGTAGGGCAGGGCCTGGCGCCCGGCTTCGGTCAACTCCAGTTGACGACCCACGCGCCGAAACAACTCTATGCCGTAGGTTTGTTCGAGCAGGGAAATCTGCCCGCTAATGGTCTGTGGCGTCAGGTTCAGCTGCTCGCATGCACGCACGATGCTGCCGGTCTTGGCCACGACCCAGAAGTAATGCAGTTGTCGGTAATTGAGCATCCGCCGCCCCCCCCGTGTAGGAGCTGCCGAAGGCTGCGATCTTCTGATCTTGCTCTTAAAAAAAACATCAAAAGATCGCAGCCTGCGGCAGCTCCTACATTGAATAGTGTGTGAGTTCGTAAAAACCGAAGTATAGCCGCTAAAAATACGAATTTTCCTGAAGTGTTCACCTCCCTAGAATGCCCAGCCATCGACGGCCGGTCTGTGAGCCTGTCTGTTCATTCGAAGGAAGCCTCATGAAATTCAAAAGCACTGCACTGTTGATTGCGTCTTTACTGGTTCTGGCCGGTTGCGATCAAGCCGAAAAAAGCGCTCAGCAACTGATGGGCAAAGCCGCCGAAAGCGCCAAACAGGCGATCGACGACACCCATAAAGCTGCCGAGCAAGCGCTCAGCGATGCCACCGGCGGGCTGATCGAGAAAAAACCAACCCCGGAAAAAGACTCGGACGAATCCGAATCTTCCTCCAAGACCATCTAATTTAGTCACACAAAGAGTCAGGACTGACCCATGGAATATTTGTTAGAACTCGCCGCCAGCCCTACCGCCTGGGTTGCTTTGGCCACACTGGTGGTGATGGAAATCGTGCTCGGCATCGATAACCTGATCTTTATTTCGATCCTGACCAACAAGCTGCCTAAGCAGTACCAGCAGAAGGCCCGCCGTATCGGTATCGGCATGGCGTTGATCCTGCGTCTGGCGCTGTTGAGCACCATCGCGTTTATCGTGCAGTTGACGGAACCGGTGATCGACATCCTCGGCCAGGCCTTCTCCTGGAAGGACATGATCCTGATTGCCGGTGGTCTGTTCCTGGTCTGGAAAGCCACGACCGAGATCCATCACAGCATGGATCCGGCACCGGAAGATCCAAAGTCGGCCACGTCGACCGTGACTCTGGGCTTTGCTGCTGCGATTGGTCAGATCCTGTTGCTTGATATGGTGTTCTCGATCGACAGCATCATTACCGCGGTCGGCATGACCGAACATTTGCCGATCATGATCATCGCAGTGGTGGTGTCGGTGCTGGTGATGTTGCTGGCGGCTGATCCGCTGGCCAAGTTCATCAACGACAACCCGACTGTGGTGATGTTGGCCTTGGGCTTCCTGATCATGATCGGTATGACCCTGATCGCCGAAGGCTTCGGCGCCCACGTACCGAAAGGTTATGTGTACGCGGCCATGGCGTTCTCGGCGGGTATCGAGGTGCTGAACATGTTGTCGCGTCGTGCCAAGCAGAAGAAACTTGCTGCGCAGGCTTAAACGCCAGAAGTGAAAAACCGCCTGGGCTCTCGGAGCGCAGGCGGTTTTTTTCGGTTGGAGTTTTGTGGGTGAGGCTTAGATCGAGCCCCCTCACCCCAGCCCTCTCCCGAAGGAGAGGGGGCCGATTTGGGTGGCTTCAAAACCTGAGTTCAACGAGATATTTCAGGTCGGGACACCTCTCGCAAACAACTCGGTCAGTCCCCTCTCCCTCCGGGAGAGGGCTAGGGTGAGGGGCTTTTTCGGCGACCTAATGCGCCGTAGCGTGCCGAACACTCTGCTTCTCAGCTTTCTCAACCTTCGCAGGCTCAACCGGATGATGGTGCCGCCGCGAAATCCGCAACACCCCCCACAGCATGGCCGCCGCCACGGCCAGCCAACCGGCAATCAACATCATAATGGTCATGGTCAGGCTCATCAGTGCCTCCTCTTTGCCCTGCGTCGGGCTCACTCTTTTTCAGTTCGCTCTGTTTCACTGACAGTCTAGTTGCCCGGGTGTTACACGCTATTGACCAAAGGTCGGTGATGACTAATCAGTTTGCTCTATGCAATCCCCGCCCCTGCGGTTTAAGGCTATACCGCAGCGGTTTGCCGCCCTATGATCGGTGACCTTGCCGGAACACGATGACCGGCGTCTGAACAGAGAGCAACGATGGTGCAGGTATTTTCTCGAGTGTGTGCGGCGCTGTTGGTGGCTGGCTGCGTGGCTGCATTGACGGGGTGTGCGGGCAGTGTGGCGCCGGAGGTCAAGCGTTTGCCGGAGCGTGTCGAACTCAGTGGCAGGTTCTATCGGGGGCAGGCCTTCCAGAGCGGGCCGCAGGTATTGGCCAGTCTGTTGTCGCAGCAGGGCGTGGTGATCACCCCGGGTTTGCTGGAAAAACCGCTGCATGTGCCGGGCGCTGAAGACAAGTTGCAGCAGAACATTCAGAACCTTGCCCGTGAATACGGCATGGTCGTCTATCCGCTGGACAGCAATCTGCCCGCGCTGCTGACTCAGGTGGCGGCCGGTTACCCGGTGATGGTGCGTTTCAGCGAAGGCTCGGCGTTCTGGGCGGAACCGCGATATGCGATCCTTTCCGGCTACGACCGCAATAAACAGAAAGTCCTGCTGCGTGCCGGCATGAACCGTCGCGAGTTGATGGACTTTGCCTCCTTTGAATCAGCTTTCGAAAAATCCGGCGGCTGGGCAATTCTGATTCAAAAACCGACGCAGATTCCCGCTGCGGTGGATCGCGCGCGTTGGCTCAAAGCGGCCGATGAACTGGCGCAGGCCGGTCAGGAAAACGAAGCGGCGCAGGCCAAAAAGGCCTTGGCGGCTCACTAGTTCTCCGTTCGTCATCTGCCGGGCACGTCTGTGTCCGGCAAGCCTCTTACCTCTATAACCCGATTTCGCGGGTGAATCAGGAGGCAAGCATGGCAGAGTCCACATCCCCAAAAGGCCCGCATTCATCCGAGCATTCCTCGGGCGATGACCTGGGTTTCGATCCCGATTCGCCGGATCTCGACGACCCGCAAGTCGATCCCGTTGGCCCGGCCAAGGCGCCGAAAGACGTGAAGCCCGGCGACGACGACAAAAAACCGGCCAAACCCTACGACCCGTTAGCCAATCTGAAACCTTGATGTGAGGTGCGTATGAGTACCGATTCAAGCTTCGATGATCAAAAACCTGACAGCGTACCGACGACGCCTGAGCCTGAAGTTGATCCAGTGCTGGATCCGGACAGTCCGCTGCGCGATCCGCTGGCCCGGCCGAATGTGCTGACGCCGGATCTGGAGCGGGATCCGAGCAAGGGGGATGGCATACCTGATGATGAACAGATGCCGTTGCCGAATGATTGAGGTCTCTCAGATTTAGTGAGATCTAAATGTGGCGAGGGGATTTATCTGTGGCGAGGGGATTTATCCCCGATGGGTCGCGAAGCGGCCCCCCGCTTTTGATTTAAAAGAAGGGCCTGCTGCGCAGTCCATCGGGGATAAATCCCCTCGCCACAGATAAATCCCCTCGCCACAGCCAAGAGTGAAAACCTCAATAAGACGTTCTACTTCGAAGCCTCAACCACGCCACTCTGGCGATTCTTCAGGTTCTTGTCGGCCTTGTACTGCTGCGCCACCGCCGGAACACTGGCACTGCGCCCAGTCTCAACCCAGCTACGAATCCGGCTCGCATCGGCAAAATGCGTGTACTTGCCGAACGCGTCCAAAATCACCAGCGCCACCGGGCGATTGCCCATGCGCGTCACCAATACCAGGCAGTGACCAGCAGGATTGGTAAAGCCGGTTTTAGTGATCTTGATGTCCCAGTCAGCCTTGTTGACCAAATGATCGGTGTTACGGAAACCCAAGGTGTAATTGGGTTTACGGAACGACACGGTCTTTTCCTTGGTGGTCGTCAGTTCAGTGAGGATCGGGTGCTTGCTCGCTGCGACCAACAACTTGCTCAAATCCCGCGCCGTGGAAACGTTGCGCTCGGACAAACCGGTCGGCTCGACGTAGTGGGTGTTGGTCATGCCCAGCGCCTTGGCCTTGGCGTTCATCGCCGCGATAAAGGCTGCATAACCGCCCGGATAATGATGCGCGAGGCTGGCGGCGGCGCGGTTTTCCGAGGACATCAAAGCGATCAGCAGCATCTCGCGGCGCGGCAGTTCACTTTTCAGTTTGACTCGGGAGAACACGCCCTTCATCTCTGGCGTGTTTTTGATGTCGACATCGATCCATTCGTCCATGTTCTGTTTGGCTTCAACCACCACCAGGCCAGTCATCAGCTTGCTGACGGAAGCGATCGGCACGATCACGTCAGGGTTGCTGGAATAAATGACTTTGTTGGTCTGCATATCCATGAGCAGGGCGCTGCCGGAAGCGATCTTCAGGGTCGAAGCGTCACGCGGGGCAGCGGTGGTTTCCGCAGCGTTGATCGTTGGCGTGATGAATGTGCCTGTGAAAGCAAAAAACAGGCTCAGAATCGAAAGACGAATTTTCACGCGGGCGAACTCATAAAGGTTGGATATTCCGTTAGTTTGTAACGGGTTATTTCTTCAAAGCGTCGCATTCTAGGAGTATGGCTGAAGATCTGTCGATGGTTGTTTGAACGACCTGAAAATCTCGTGAAAAGGCCTGTAAAAAGAGGGGTTTCCGGCGAACGGTTATAGTTTTTTCTCGAATACGAAAAACCCCGCACGGGGCGGGGTTTTGATGCTGCGAAAAAACAGTCTTAAGCGTGCAGGGTTTCTGCTGCGTAGAGGGTGTTTTCCAGCAGGCAGGCACGGGTCATCGGGCCAACACCGCCCGGGACTGGCGTGATCCAGCCAGCGCGGGGCAGGGCGGTTTCGTAAACAACATCGCCGACCAGTTTGCCGTCGTCCTGACGGTTGATGCCGACGTCAACGACGATCGCGCCTTCCTTGATCCATTCGCCCTTGACCAGGCCCGGCTTGCCGGCGGCCACGACCACCAGATCAGCACGGCCGACGTGGCCGGCCAGATCCTTGGTGAAGCGGTGGGTCACGGTCACGGTGCAACCGGCCAGCAACAGTTCCATCGCCATCGGGCGACCGACGATGTTGGAAGCGCCAACGACCACGGCGTCCAGACCATAAAGATCAACACCGGTGCTTTCCAGCAGGGTCATGATGCCTTTAGGCGTGCACGGGCGCAGCAGCGGGATGCGCTGGGCCAGACGGCCGACGTTATAAGGATGGAAACCGTCGACGTCTTTGTCCGGGCGAATGCGCTCCAGCAATTTGGAGGCGTCCAGATGCTCGGGCAGCGGCAGTTGCAGGAGGATGCCGTCGATCGCAGGGTCGTCGTTGAGGCGATCGATCAGATCGGTCAACGCTTGTTGCGTGGTTTCGGAGGGCAGGTCGTAGGCTTGAGAGAGGAAGCCGACCTCTTCACAGTCTTTACGCTTGTGCGAGACATAAACCTGAGAGGCAGGATCGCTGCCGACCAGGATCACCGCGAGGCCGGGAGTGCGCAGGCCTTGCTGGCGACGCTCGGCAACTCGTTTGGCGATCTGCTGGCGCAGGCTGGCGGCGATCGATTTGCCGTCGATTAGTTGTGCAGTCATTGCGCGTGATTAACCATCGAGAGGGGAAAAAAAGAGAACGCATTCTCGCATGTCGGGCGGTGAGGGCAAAGGCGCTTGGTCAGCAAATTCCCCTAACTCCTTTAATTAAATGAATTTTTTTCAAAAAGGATTTGACGACCTTCGGAGCGCTCTATACTATTTGTCGCACTTGTCGGGCACAGCCTAGCACTGGTTAAGAAGGTCGAGCAGGATTACGGTTTTGCGAAGACTGGAAAGCACTTAGTTTGTAGTTCTTTTAGAGTACAGATTAATAAGGCGCCCGTAGCTCAGCTGGATAGAGCATCCGCCTTCTAAGCGGATGGTCGCAGGTTCGAGTCCTGCCGGGTGCGCCATTAGGCAGCTTTGGCACAAGTAACGCGATATGGTGGGCGTAGCTCAG
>NZ_JBIVJB010000003.1:0-18821 GCF_044750025.1 Pseudomonas sp. NPDC088885
CACCATCAACTGGTGGCTCAGCGCTTTGACGACAGCCAGGTCATGGCTGATAAACAAATACGTCAGGTTGTACTTGGCTTGCAGTGAACGCAACAGCTCCACCACTTGCCGCTGCACCGTCCGGTCGAGCGCGGAGGTCGGCTCGTCCAGCAGGATCAGCGCCGGTTTCAGCACCAAAGCCCGGGCAATGGCGATTCGTTGCCGTTGCCCACCGGAAAATTCGTGGGGGTAGCGGTGCCGGGTTTCCGGATCCAGACCTACCTCCTTCAATGCCGCAATAATCGCCGCCTCTTGCTCCTCGGCGGTGCCCATTTTGTGAATCCGCAGGCCTTCGCCAACGATGTCACTGACGCACATGCGCGGGCTCAGGCTGCCAAACGGATCCTGAAACACCACCTGCATCTCCCGACGCAACGGGCGAACCTCGTTCTGCGTCAGGCAGTCTAGCTGCTTGCCTTCAAAGCGGATCGCGCCTTTGCTGCCGATCAAACGCAAAATCGCCAGACCCAGCGTGGATTTGCCGGAACCGCTTTCCCCCACAATCCCCAAAGTCTGACCCTGAGGCAGGCTGAAATTGATGCCGTCCACCGCTTTGACGTGATCCACCGTGCGTTTGAGCAGGCCTTTCTTGATCGGGAACCAGACTTTCAAGTCCTCGACCTCAAGCAACGGCGCGCCGATTTTATTGGTCGCCGGGCCCCCGCTGGGCTCCGCGCCGAGCAATTCCCGAGTGTACGGATGCTGCGGCGAACGGAACAGCTCTTCGCACGATGCCTGTTCGACGATGCAACCGCGCTGCATGACACATACACGATGCGCAATTCTTCGCACGAGGTTCAAATCGTGACTGATCAGTAACAGCGACATGCCCAATCGGGCCTGTAATTCCTTGAGCAAATCGAGAATTTTCAGCTGAACGGTCACGTCCAAAGCCGTGGTCGGCTCATCAGCGATCAACAGTTCCGGCTCGTTGGCCAGCGCCATGGCGATCATCACCCGCTGACGCTGGCCGCCGGACAATTCGTGGGGCAGGGCCTTGAGGCGCTTGTGCGGCTCAGGGATGCCGACCATCTCCAACAGCTCCAGCGTACGCTTGGTCGCGACTTTGCCGGTCAGGCCTTTGTGGATGCCGAGGACTTCGTTGATCTGCTTCTCGATCGAGTGCAACGGGTTCAGCGAGGTCATCGGCTCCTGAAAGATCATCGCGATGCGATTGCCGCGAATGTGCCGAATGGTTTTTTCGCTGAGGTCCAGCAGATTTTGCCCGGCGTAATTGATGCTGCCAGCCGGATGACGGGCCATCGGGTAGGGCAGCAACCGCAGGATCGAGTGTGCAGTCACCGATTTGCCCGAGCCGGATTCGCCGACCAACGCCAGGGTTTCGCCACGCTTGATGTCGAAACTCACGCCCTCGACGACGCGGTGCACGCGCTCGCCGAAACCGAATTCGACGGCGAGGTCGCGCACTTCGATCAGATTGTCCTGATTCATTTCACTTCCTCGGGTCGAAGGCATCGCGAGCGGACTCGCCGATAAACACCAGCAAACTCAACATCAAGGCCAGCACGGCAAAGGCGCTGATGCCCAGCCACGGCGCTTGCAGGTTGGATTTGCCCTGCGCGACCAGTTCACCCAGCGACGGACTGCCGGCCGGCAAACCGAAACCGAGGAAGTCCAGCGCGGTAAGGGTGCCGATGGCGCCGGTGAGGATGAACGGCATAAACGTCATGGTCGAGACCATCGCGTTGGGCAGGATGTGGCGGAACATGATCGCGCCGTTCTGCATGCCCAGCGCCCGCGCGGCGCGTACGTATTCGAGGTTACGGCCACGGAGGAACTCGGCGCGCACCACGTCGACCAGGCTCATCCACGAGAACAGCAGCATGATCCCCAGCAGCCACCAGAAATTCGGCTGGACGAAACTGGCGAGAATGATCAGCAAGTACAGCACCGGCAGCCCCGACCAGATCTCCAGAAAACGCTGCCCGGCCAGATCGACCCAGCCGCCATAAAAACCCTGCAGTGCGCCGGCAATCACGCCGATGATCGAACTCAACACGGTCAGCGTCAGCGCGAACAGCACGGAAATACGGAAGCCGTAAATCACCCGCGCCAGCACGTCGCGACCCTGATCGTCGGTACCGAGCAGGTTGTCCGCCGACGGCGGTGCTGGCGCCGGCACTTTCAGGTCGTAATTGATGCTCTGGTAGTTGTACGGAATCGGCGCCCACAACACCCACGCATCCTTGGCCTTGAGCAGTTCGCGGATGTACGGGCTCTTGTAGTTGGCTTCCAGCGGGAATTCGCCGCCAAACGTCGTTTCCGGATAGCGCTTGATCGCCGGGAAGTACCAATTGTTGTCGTAATGCACCACCAGCGGCTTGTCGTTGGCGATCAACTCGGCGCCGAGACTCAGCCCGAACAAAATCAGAAACAGCCACAGCGACCACCAGCCACGCTTGTTGGCCTTGAACAGTTCGAATCGGCGGCGGTTGAGAGGGGACAGGTTCATCTCAATGCTCCCGGCTTTCGAAGTCGATGCGCGGATCGACCAGGGTGTAGGTGAGGTCGCCGATCAGTTTCACCACCAGCCCGAGCAGGGTGAAGATGAACAAGGTGCCGAACACCACCGGGTAATCGCGGTTGATCGCCGCTTCGAAACTCATCAGGCCGAGACCGTCCAGAGAGAAAATCACTTCCACCAGCAGCGAACCGGTGAAGAAGATGCCGATGAACGCCGAGGGGAAACCGGCAATCACCAACAGCATGGCGTTGCGAAACACGTGGCCGTAGAGCACGCGATGGCGGGTCAGGCCTTTGGCCTTGGCGGTGACCACGTACTGTTTGTTGATTTCGTCGAGGAAGCTGTTTTTGGTCAGCAGGGTCATGGTCGCGAAGTTGCCGATTACCAGTGCCGTCACCGGCAGCGCAAGGTGCCAGAAGTAATCGAGGATCTTGCCGCCGAAACTCAGCTCATCGAAGTTGTTCGAGGTCAGCCCGCGTAACGGAAACCAGTCGAGATAACTGCCGCCGGCAAATACCACGATCAGCAGGATCGCAAAAAGGAACGCCGGGATCGCGTAGCCGACGATGATCGCCGAACTGGTCCACACATCGAAGTGACTGCCGTGTCGCGTGGCCTTGGCGATCCCCAGCGGGATCGAGACGAGGTACATGATCAACGTGCTCCACAGCCCCAGCGAGATTGACACCGGCATCTTTTCCTTGATCAGGTCGATGACCTTGGCGTCGCGGAAAAAGCTGTCGCCGAAATCCAGCGAGGCGTAGTTCTTGACCATGATCCACAGGCGTTCCGGGGCCGACTTGTCGAACCCGTACATGTGCTCGATTTCCTTGATCAGCGCCGGGTCCAGGCCTTGCGCGCCGCGATAGGAGGAACCGGCCACCGAGACCTCGGCACCGCCGCCAGCGATGCGACTGGTGGCGCCTTCGAAGCCTTCGAGCTTGGCGATCATCTGTTCCACCGGGCCACCGGGCGCGGCCTGAATGATCACGAAGTTGATCAGCAGAATGCCGAACAGGGTCGGGATGATCAGCAGCAGTCGCCGAAAAATATACGCCAGCATCTGATTACTCCGTGCCCGCAGGGTCGGCTTGCAGTTTGGTTTCGACTTCTACCGCCGGTTTAGCGTCAGGCTTGACCCACCAGGTGTTGATGCCGATGTCGTACTTGGGTGAGACCTTCGGATGGCCGATGTGATTCCAGTACGCCACGCGCCAGGTCTTGATGTGCCAGTTGGGCACCACGTAGTAGCCCCACTGCAACACGCGATCCAGCGCGCGGGCGTGGGCCACCAGGCTTTTGCGCGAGTCGGCATTGATCAGGTTCTCGACCAGTTGATCGACGATCGGATCCTTCAAGCCCATGGTGTTGCGGCTGCTGGCCTTGTCGGCAGCGGCGCTCATCCAGAATTCGCGCTGCTCGTTACCCGGCGAATTGGATTGCGGGAAGCTGCCGACGATCATGTCGAAGTCCCGCGAGCGCACGCGGTTGATGTACTGCGAAACGTCGACGCGGCGGATCACCAGTTCGATGCCGAGGTCGCTGAGGTTGCGCTTGAACGGCAGCAACACGCGTTCGAATTCGGTCTGGGCGAGGAGGAATTCGATGACCACCGGTTTGCCGGTGGCGTCGACCATTTTGTCGTCGACGATCTTCCAGCCAGCCTCTTGCAGCAGTTGATAGGCCTCGCGCTGGTGATTGCGGATCATGCCGCTGGCGTCGGTCTTGGGGTTGTCGAAGGCTTCGCTGAACACCTGCGCCGGGAGCTTGTTGCGGAACGGGTCGAGGATCGCCAGTTGATCGGCGTCGGGCAGGCCGGTGGCGGCCATTTCCGAGTTTTCGAAATAGCTGCGGGTGCGGAAGTAGGCACCGTTGAACAGTTGTTTGTTGGTCCATTCGAAGTCAAACAGCAGACCGAGCGCCTGACGCACCCGTATGTCCTGGAACACCGGACGGCGCAGGTTGTAGACGAAACCCTGCATGCCGGTCGGGTTGCTGTTGGGGATCAATTCCTTGATCAAACGGCCCTCGGTGACCGCCGGGATGTTGTAAGCGTTGGCCCAGTTTTTCGCGGTCATCTCCAGCCAGAAATCGAACTGCCCGGCCTTTAACGCTTCGACGGCGACGGTGTTGTCGCGGTAGTAATCGCTGGTCATCGTGTCGAAATTGTAGAAGCCACGGTTGACCGGCAGATCCTTGCCCCAATAATCCTTGACCCGCTCGTACCGAATCGAACGGCCGGCCTTCACTTCGGCAACCTTGTACGGGCCGCTGCCGAGCGGAATTTCCAGATTGCCCTTGCTGAAATCGCGGTCGGCCCACCAGTGTTTTGGCAACACCGGCAACTGGCCGAGAATCAGCGGCAACTCGCGATTATTGTTGTGCTTGAACTTGAACAGCACTTTCAGCGGGTCTTCGGCGATGACTTCGGACACGTCGCTGTAGTAGCCGCGATACATCGGCGAGCCTTCCTTGGTCAGCGTGTTGAAGCTGAACACCACGTCGTCGGCGCGCACTGGATGACCGTCGTGGAAACGTGCTTCGGGGCGCAGGTAGAACCGCACCCAGCTGTTGTCCGGGGCCTTTTCGATCTTGCCAGCGATCAGGCCATATTCGGTGAACGGCTCGTCGAGGCTGTGTTTGGTCAGGGTGTCGTAGATCTGCCCGATGTCATCGGCCGGCACGCCTTTGCTGATAAACGGGTTGAGGCTGTCGAAGCCACCAAAACCGGCCTGACGGAATACGCCGCCCTTGGGCGCGTCGGGATTCACGTAATCGAAATGCTTGAAATCGGCCGGGTATTTCGGCGGCTCGTTGTACAGGGTCACGGCGTGTTGCGGGGCGGCCAAGGCCAGCCCGGCGAACAGCAAGCCGCTGGCCTGGACGAGCAGGGCGCGGATGGGTTTCATCGATCTTTCTCCGAAGACTTCAGCCACCACGCGCTCAGGCCCAGGGTGTAGGGCGGCGTGGTGACGAAGGCCAACCGGTTGCGGTAGGCCAGGCGGTGATAATTCAGGTACCAGTTGGGAATGCTGTAGTGCTGCCAGAGCAGCACGCGGTCGAGCGCCTTGCCGGCGGCGACCTGTTCATCGCGGGTGCGCGCGGCGAGCAATTGTTCGAGCAGGTGATCGACCACCGGGTTGGCGATGCCCGCGTAATTTTTGCTGCCCTTGACGCCGACCTGACTGGAATGGAAGTACTGCCACTGCTCAAGGCCCGGGCTGAGGGTCTGGTTGAGCGTCATCAGGATCATGTCGAAATCGAACTGATCGAGGCGCTGTTTGTACTGCGCGCGATCGACCGTGCGCAGGCGCGCGTCGATGCCGATGCTGTTGAGGTTCTCAATGTACGGCTGGAGGATGCGTTCCAGATTCGGGTTGACCAGCAGCAGTTCGAAACGCAGCGGCTGGCCGTCGGCGTTTTGCAGGCGCTGGCCGTTGAGCTTCCAGCCGGCCTCGGCGAGCAGGGCCAAGGCTTTACGCATGGTTTCGCGAGGAATGCCGCGACCGTCGGTTTGCGGCAACGTGAACGGCTCGGTGAACAGCTTGGCCGGCAGTTGCTCCTTGTACGGCTTGAGCATCAGCCATTCGTGCCCCACCGGCAGGCCGCTGGCGCTGAATTCGCTGTTCGGGTAGTAACTGGTGGTGCGCTTGTAGGCATCGCTGAACAGCGCGCGGTTGGTCCACTCGAAGTCGAACATCAGCCCCAGCGCTTCGCGGGTTTTGACGTCGGCGAACGTGGCGCGGCGGGTGTTCATGAACAGGCCCTGACTCTGGGTCGGGATCTGGTGCGGGATCTGCGCCTTGATCACGTCGCCACGGCGGATGGCCGGGAAGTTGTAGCCGTTGGCCCAGTTCTTCGCCTGATGCTCGATGTAGATGTCGAACTCGCCGGCCTTGAACGCTTCGAAGGCGACATCGCTGTCGCGGTAGAACTCGACTTCCATGCGATCGAAGTTGTACTTGCCGCGATTGACCGCCAAGTCCTTGCCCCAGTAATCCTTGACCCGCTCGAAGATCAATTGTCGGCCCGGCGTCACCGAAGTGATGCGATACGGGCCGCTGCCCAGCGGCTGTTCGAAGGTGGTGGCTTTGAAGTCGCGGTCTTTCCAGTAGTGCTGCGGCAGCACCGGCAATTCACCGAGGCGCAGGATCAACAGCGGATTGCCCGAGCGTTTGAGCACGAAACGGATGCGCTGCGGATTGAGGATATCCACGCGCAGCACTTCCTGAAGGGCGGTGCGGTACAGCGGATGACCTTCCTTGAGCAGCAAGCGGTAGGAGAACGCGACGTCGTAAGCGGTGATCGGCGTGCCGTCGTGGAAACGTGCTTCGGGGCGCAGATTGAACACCACCCAGCTGCGATCTTCGCTGTATTCCACCGATTGCGCGATCAGGCCATAGCTTGACGCCGGCTCGTCACCGGAAGGCGAATACTGGCCAGTGCCGACCATCAGCGGCTCGTTCAGCTCGTTGATGCCGTACTGGAGGAAATTCGGCGTGGTGACCGGGCTGGTGCCCTTGAAGGTGTATGGGTTGACCGTATCGAAGGTGCCGAACGCCATCACCCGCAACGTACCGCCCTTGGGCGCTTGCGGGTTGACCCAGTCGAAGTGGGTAAATCTGGCCGGGTACTTGAGCGTGCCGAACTGCGCATAACCGTGACTTTCGGTAATCGTCGCGCTTGCGGTTGAGCTCAAGGCCAGGCTGATCAGGAGCAGGAGGAGGGGACGCTTCAAGTCAGATCTGATCCAGGCGGCTTGGGCTTTGTGGGCCGTACAGTAACAGCTTGTCTGGACAGGAAAAAGATCGCGGGTTAATGGGGGGTTAATCCGCTTGCCTGACAGCCCCTCACCCTAGCCCTCTCCCGGAGGGAGAGGGGACTGACCGAGGTGTTTGCGGGAGGTACGCCGACTTGGGATACCGAGCCGAACTCAAATTCTGAATAGCCCCCGATCTGCTCCCTTTCCCCTCTACCCCTTGGGGGAGAGGGCTGGGGTGAGGGGGATGGATCTCAAAAACACCAAAAAACCCGAACCAAAAAAAAGCCCCCGAAATCTCAGGGGCTCTTCTGTCAGTGCGGCTGATAAACCGTGAGCATCTGCCCCGGCTTCAAAGCCTTGCTTGCACCCGGATTCCAGCGCTTGAGATGCTGCATCTCAACATTGAAACGCTTGGCCACCACGTACAACGTGTCGCCGCGCTTGACCTTGTACTGAGTCTGCTGCTTGCTATCGCCTTTTTTGCTCTTGCTGTTGGCCGCAATCACCGTGTTGACCCGGCCCGAGCTGCGGCTCTTGGTTGGTTTGCTCGTGTCGCGCATCACCAGGGTTTGACCAACCTTGAGGTTTTTGCCGGTCAGCTTGTTCCAGCGTTGCAGATCCTTCACTTCAACCTTGTTGGCCTTGGCGATGGAGCCGAGGTTGTCGCCACGCTTGACGCGGTAGGCGCGTTTCAGCTTCGCCACTTCCGTCGGATCAGCGCCTTCAAACACCGGTTTCAACGAGCGTTTGCTGATCAACTCGTCCGGCGACATGGTCTGCAGGCTGGTGGTCAGCAATTGCGCCTTCGACGTCGGCACCAGCAAATGCTGGGGGCCGTCGACGGTAATGCGCTGTTTGTAAGCGGGGTTGAGCTGGAACAGTTCGTCTTCGTCGATGTTGGCCACTTCAGCGACTTTGGACAGATCCATGCGCTGATTGATTTCGACGACCTGGAAGTACGGTTCGTTGGCGATCGGGTTGAGGTTGACCCCGTACGCTTCCGGCGACTGCACCACCTGCGACAGCGCCAGCAACTTCGGCACGTAGGCCTGGGTTTCCGACGGCAGCGGCAGGTTCCAGTAGTCGGTTGGCAAACCGAGTTTCTCGTTACGCTCGATGGCGCGGCTGACCGTGCCTTCACCGGCGTTATACGCGGCGAGCGCCAGCAGCCAGTCACCGTTGAACATGTCGTGCAGACGGGTCAGGTAATCGAGTGCGGCGGTGGTCGAGGCGGTGATGTCGCGACGACCATCGTAGAAACGGGTCTGACGCAGGTTGAAGTAACGCCCGGTGGACGGAATGAATTGCCACAGGCCAACCGCGTCAGCGCGGGAATAGGCCATCGGGTTGTAGGCACTTTCAATCACTGGCAGCAGCGCCAGTTCCAGCGGCATGTTGCGTTCTTCGAGGCGTTCGACAATGTAATGAATGTAGAGACTGCCGCGATCGCCGGCGTTCTCAAGGAATGAAGGATTGCTGGCGAACCACAGGCGCTGTTGCTCGATGCGCGGGTTCACGCCCAGGCCTTCCTGCAACTGGAAGCCCTCGCGCATGCGCTCCCAGACGTCCTGAGGAATCTGTGGAGTGGGCTTTTCGCTGAGCCAGATCGGCTTTTGCTTGGCTCGCGCAGCAATGTTCGGCGTATGGGTCGCTTCAGTCTGCGGAGCATGGCTTGAACAGCCCGCCAGCGTGGCGGACACAGCCACCGCGATGGCTTGCGCCAAGCGGGTCAATGCGTCTGAATTGACGGACTTACGTATGGATGACGACATTGGCTGGAAGTAAGTTCCGGGCAAAAATGTCGGGCGATTCTAGAAAGCGCACCCCCTGCGGTCAACCATTGAGAATTTTTGTACCAAGCAGACCACTGCTTAGAACTTATCTTTCCAAGCCCGCAGAGCCGCAAAAACCTCACTCGGCGCCCGGTTTTGAGCGCCTGCCCGTTCGTCCACTTTTTGTTTAACTAATGTTTCAGCGGTGCGTAAAAACGGATTTGTGAGCTTTTCCAGTGCCAAAGTTGACGGCAGAGTCATCACGCCGTTTTGCCGTTGTTGGGTAACTTTTTCCAGACGGGCGGCAATATCGGCATTGCTCGGTTCGACCGCTGCGGCGAATTTGAGATTGCTCAGGGTGTATTCGTGGGTGCAATAGACGAGGGTGTCTTCGGGCAGTGCGGCGAGACGGCTGAGCGAGTGGTGCATCTGATCGGGCGTGCCTTCGAACAGGCGGCCGCAACCTGCGGCAAACAGAGTGTCGCCGCAGAACAGCAGGCCGTGGTGATAATAAGCAATGTGTCCCAAGGTGTGACCGGGCACCGCATAGACATCAAAGTCCCAGCCGAGCACGCTGGCGGTGTCGTTGTCGTTCAGCGCCACGTCGCGCGCCGGGATATTTTCGCTGGCCGGGCCATAAACAGTGGCGCCGCTGATGTGTTTCAAACGTTCGACGCCGCCAACGTGGTCATGGTGATGGTGAGTGATCAAAATATCGCTCAAGACCCAGTCCGGATGTGCATCAAGCCACGCCTCGACGGGCGCGGCATCACCCGGGTCGACCACGGCGCAACGTTGGCTGCGGTGATCCTGTAACAACCAGATGTAGTTATCGGTGAACGCGGGCAGGGCACTGATCTGTATCATCGTCGGAATTCGCCAAGCGGGAAACATTGGCGCATCTTAGTAGTTCCTGGCGCTTTGGAGAATGCGATGAGTGATAAAGCGTTCGCACAGGCTGATCCTGACTGGCTGGCACTGATCGGTGCCGCCCGTGAATGGCTGTCCGGCCCGCTCGGGCAATTTCTGCTCGATGAAGAGCGGCGCATGCTCGAAGACGAGCTCGGTCGGTTCTTTGGCGGTTATCTGGTGCATTACGGCCCGTCCGCTGAAACGCCACCGTCGGCGCCACAAGTGCAGCGCAACGTGCGCCTTGGCGCGCCGCTGCCGGGTGTCGAGATTGTCTGCGAAGAGCAGGCCTGGCCTTTGAGCGAACACGCGGCGGATGTGGTGGTGATGCAGCACGGTCTGGATTTCTGCCTGTCACCCCACGGTTTGCTGCGCGAAGCGGCGAGCAGCGTGCGCCCCGGTGGCCATTTGCTGATCATCGGCATCAACCCGTGGAGCACGTGGGGGCTGCGTCATGTTTTCGCCCACGACGCCTTGCGTCAGGCGCGCTGCATCTCGCCATCGCGGGTCGCCGACTGGCTCAACCTGCTGGGCTTCGCGCTGGAGAAACGCCGCTTCGGGTGCTATCGTCCGCCGCTCGCGTCAGCCAAGTGGCAGGGCCGTCTGGCCGGCTGGGAACGCAAGGCCGGTGACTGGCAATTGTCGGGCGGCGGCTTCTATTTATTGGTCGCGCGCAAGATCGTGGTGGGCCTGCGGCCGTTGCGGCAGGAACGTCGCGAGCCGATGGGCAAGCTGATTCCGCTGCCGATGGCCAAGGTCAACCGCCGCCGTATCGAACCGTAAACCTTCTTTTAATTGTGGCCGGGTTTGTCCCGGCCTTGGTCATTGTCGATCCGTGATCGGCAAGGCACGTATTTTTCTGGATAGAGTGGCATGAGCGAAAGCGTTGAAAGCGTCGACACCGTAGAACTGTTCACTGACGGCGCCTGCAAAGGCAATCCCGGCCCGGGCGGCTGGGGCGCCTTGCTGGTGTGCAAGGGCGTTGAAAAGGAACTGTGGGGCGGCGAAGCCAACACCACCAACAACCGCATGGAATTGCTCGGCGCCATTCGTGGCCTCGAAGCCTTGAAGCGTCCGTGTGAAGTGTTGCTGGTAACCGACTCGCAATACGTGATGAAGGGCATCAACGAGTGGATGGCCAACTGGAAGAAACGCGGCTGGAAAACGGCGGCGAAAGAACCGGTGAAAAACGCTGATTTGTGGAAAGAGCTCGATGAGCAGGTCAACCGCCACACCGTCAAATGGAAGTGGGTGCGTGGGCACATCGGCCATCATGGCAACGAGCGGGCTGACCAGTTGGCGAACCGTGGTGTGGACGAGGTTCGCGGGTACAAGCAGAGCTGATTCCTTCTGTTGTATCGTGGTGTGGTCATTCGCGAGCAGGCTCGCTCCCACAGGAAAATGCATTCCAGATCTGATCTGTACCTTCCTTGAATTGGAATGCATTCCAATGTGGGAGCGAGCCTGCTCGCGAATGGGACGCCACGGTCTGCCTGAAACACCCCGCCGAGCGTGTTAACATCCGCGTTTTTGCACGATTGACCCGTTGAGAGCTGAGCACTGATGGCCACCAGATCCGTTGTACTCGATACCGAAACCACCGGCATGCCGGTGACCGATGGTCACCGGATTATCGAAATCGGTTGTGTCGAACTGATCGGTCGGCGCCTGACGGGCCGGCACTTCCACGTCTATCTGCAACCGGATCGCGAGAGTGACGAAGGCGCGATTGGCGTTCACGGCATCACCAACGAATTCCTCGTCGGCAAACCGCGTTTCAATGAAGTCGCTGATGAATTTTTCGAGTTCATCAAAGGCGCGCAGCTGATCATCCATAACGCGGCGTTCGACGTTGGCTTCATCAACAACGAATTCGCCTTGATGGGCGCGAAGGATCGCGCTGACATCACGCAGCACTGCTCGATCCTCGACACCCTGATGATGGCCCGGGAACGTCACCCGGGGCAGCGCAACAGCCTCGATGCCTTGTGCAAACGTTACGGCGTCGACAACTCCGGTCGTGAATTGCACGGCGCGTTGCTCGACTCGGAGATTCTTGCCGACGTCTACCTGACCATGACCGGCGGCCAGACCAGCCTGTCGCTTGCGGGCAATGCTTCTGACGGTAACGGATCGGGCGAGGGCGCGGACAACTCGGCGACCGAGATTCGTCGGTTGCCGGTAGATCGCCAGCCTGCGCGGATTATTCGCGCGACTGAAGATGAATTGGCGGCGCATCTGGTGCGGTTGGAGATTATCGCCAAGTCGGCGGGTGGGCCGGCGATGTGGACACAGATTGCTGAGGCTGACGCGCAGGTTTAAAAGATCAAAGGATCGTCCGATCGCGGCCCGAGCCTTCGGCAGCTCCTACAGGGGATTGCATTCCAATGTAGGAGCTGCCGAAGGCTGCGATCTTTTGCTTTTACAGGCATGAAGCCAACTGGCCACCCTCGCCACATTCGCTGCAACCCTCTACCCTGAGTGCATTGGCAGATTCATTTCTGCCGCCTCAGGACACTGAGCCCCATGTACAAAGATTTGAAGTTTCCGGTGTTGATCGTCCATCGCGACATCAAGGCCGACACGGTCGCCGGTGACCGCATCCGTGGCATCGCCCGGGAACTGGAGCAGGAAGGTTTCAGCATCGTTTCTGCCACCGACTACACGGAAGGGCGTCTGGTCGCGTCGACCCATCATGGCCTCGCGTGCATGCTGATTGCCGCCGAGGATGCCTCAACCAACTCGCATCTGTTGCAGAACATGGCTGAACTCATTGGCCTCGCGCGGGTGCGCGCCCCGGATCTGCCGATCTTTGCCTTGGGCGAGCAAGTCACCCTGGAAAACGCCCCGGCCGATGCCATGGCCGAGCTCAATCAACTGCGCGGCATTCTCTATCTGTTCGAAGACACCGTGCCGTTTCTCGCCCGGCAAGTGGCGCGAGCGGCGCGCAAGTATCTGGATGGTTTGCTGCCGCCGTTTTTCAAAGCGCTGGTGCAGCACACCGCCGACTCCAACTATTCTTGGCATACCCCCGGCCATGGCGGGGGCGTTGCCTATCACAAGAGTCCGGTGGGGCAGGCGTTTCACCAGTTTTTTGGGGAGAACACACTGCGTTCGGATTTGTCCGTATCGGTGCCGGAACTCGGCTCACTGCTCGATCACACTGGCCCGCTCGCTGAAGCCGAAGCCCGTGCGGCGCGCAATTTCGGCGCCGATCACACGTTTTTCGTGATCAATGGCACCTCGACCGCCAACAAGATTGTCTGGCACTCGATGGTCGCTCGCGATGATCTGGTGTTAGTCGACCGCAACTGCCACAAGTCGGTGCTGCACGCGATAATCATGACTGGCGCGATCCCGTTGTACCTGTGCCCGGAGCGTAATGAGCTGGGGATCATCGGCCCGATCCCGCTGAGCGAATTCAGCCGTGAATCGATTCAGGCGAAGATCGATGCGAGCCCGCTGACCAAGGGTCGCGCGCCAAAAGTCAAATTGGCAGTGGTGACCAACTCGACCTATGACGGCCTCTGCTACAACGCCGAGCTGATCAAGCAAAAACTCGGTAACAGCGTCGAAGTCCTGCATTTCGACGAGGCCTGGTACGCCTACGCGGCGTTCCACGAATTCTTTGCCGGACGTTACGGCATGGCCACATCACGCAGCGAAGACAGTCCGCTGGTGTTCACCACCCATTCCACGCACAAACTGCTCGCGGCATTCAGTCAGGCCTCGATGATTCATGTGCAGGACGGCGGTGCGCGGCAGCTGGATCGTGACCGTTTCAACGAAGCGTTCATGATGCACATCTCGACCTCGCCGCAATACAGCATCATCGCCTCGCTGGATGTTGCGTCGGCGATGATGGAGGGCCCGGCCGGACGTTCGTTGTTGCAGGAAACTTTTGATGAAGCGCTGAGCTTCCGTCGTGCGCTGGCGAATCTGCGTCAGCACATTGCTGCGGATGACTGGTGGTTTTCGATCTGGCAGCCGCCCGGCGTCGAAGGTATTGACCGCGTGCAGACCGAAGACTGGTTGCTGAAACCCGATGCCGACTGGCACGGTTTCGGCGATGTCAGCGACGATTATGTGCTGCTCGACCCGATCAAAGTGACCCTGGTGATGCCGGGCCTCAACGCGGGCGGCGCGTTAAGCGAAAAGGGCATCCCGGCCGCGGTGGTCAGCAAATTCCTCTGGGAACGCGGCTTGGTCGTCGAAAAAACCGGCCTGTATTCGTTTCTGGTGTTGTTCTCCATGGGCATCACCAAAGGTAAATGGAGCACGCTGCTCACCGAACTGCTGGAGTTCAAGCGCAGTTACGACGCCAACGTGCGCCTCGATACTTGCCTGCCTTGCGTAGCGTTGGAAGACGCCGTGCGTTATCGCGGCATGGGCCTGCGCGACCTCTGTGATCAACTGCACGCCTGTTATCGCAGCAACGCCACGGCCAAACACCTGAAACGCATGTACACCGTGCTCCCCGAAATCGCCATGAAACCGGCTCACGCCTACGATCATCTGGTGCGCGGCGAAGTCGAGGCGGTGCCGATCGATGAATTGGAAGGAAGGATTGCCGCCGTGATGCTGGTGCCGTATCCCCCGGGAATTCCGCTTATCATGCCCGGCGAACGCTTTACTGAATCGACGCGTTCGATCATTGATTACCTGAAATTTGCTCGCACGTTCGATAGCAGCTTCCCCGGTTTTGTCGCGGATGTGCATGGATTGCAGCACGAAGACGAGGGCAATGGGCGGCTATACACCGTCGATTGTGTGAAGGAATGAGGACTTTTCCCAGTATGCAACCGGCCGTGAATCCCAAATACCCAGGCCTGTCGGTGCGTGTCGCCGACGAAGGTTTTGCGCCCTATATCTGGGGCAGCGACTTCAGTTTTGAGGTGGCGGCGTATGGCGCGGCGGTGATTGGTCAGCCTGTCGAGCAGTGGCGGGTGACGCCGATCGTGCCGTACCGCAAGTGCTACGGCATCGACCCCGAAGAATTCAGCAGTTTCCGCGATGCGCCGGACAGTGCGATTTTCATGGCGTATCTGGATGATGAGGCGGTGGGCCATTTGGTGATCAGCACCAACTGGAACGGTTTCGCCCACATTGACGAATTGGCGGTGCACGCGCCGGCCCGGCGGCATGGCGTGGCCAAAGCGTTGCTGGATGTCGCGCAATTCTGGAGTCGCAAGAAGAAGCTGCCGGGGATCATGCTCGAAACGCAAAACAACAACCTCGGTGCTTGCCGGTTGTATGAGCGTTGCGGCTATGTGATTGGCGGTGTTGACGAGTTGCGCTATCGCGGCATTGATCCGAACACCGCTGAAGTGGCGCTGTTCTGGTACCGATTGTTTGATAATCCGCTGGAAAACCCGCTCAGCTCGACAGCATCGCCTCGGCTTGTTCCGTGACGATCGTCAGCAAGGTCTGAATCGCTGCTGACGGCGCACAGTGTTTATAGGTCAGCGCGAAGAGGCTGATCGGCACCGCCGGCGACAGTGGGCAGACATCGAGCCCGCCGGCGCGCGCACCGAGGGCGGTGAACGGGTCGACGATGGCCAGGCCTTCGCCGGCCTCGACCATGCTGCGCATCATCTGATGGGTTTGCACGCGAGTCTGGATGCTCGGCGCCGGGCGCAAGGCCTGGAGTTTGTTTTCCAGTGCCGGGCTCAGCGGATCCTGACCGTCGAGGCCGACCATCGCCTGACCGGCCAAGTCCTGTAGAGAAATGTATTTCTGCTTCGGCTGCAGCCAACCGTGGGGCGCGAGCAGTTGCAGTTTGCCGTGGGCCAGTGGCTGGCAATCAATGTCGGGATGTTCGGGATCGTGCAGGCTCAGGCCCAGATCACTTTCGCGCAGCAACAAGTTGCGGACGATGTCGCGGGTCGGCGCACTGAGCAGGCTGCACGGTGCATCGGGCAGGCGTCGGCGCAGGGCGGCAAGACTTTGCGGTAATAGATGTTGGGAGAGCGGCGGGGTGCCGATGATGCGCAAGGGAGGGGCGAGGTACTGTTTGAGGCTACTGGCCAGACGCTGAACCGGCTCAAGCGCTGCATAGACGTGGGCGATTTCGACTTGCAGCGCCCGCGCTTCCGGCGTCGATTGCAATCGTCCGCGAACGCTGGCGAACAGCATGAACCCCAACTGACTCTCGGCTTCGCGCAAACGCTCTTCGACCTCGGTCACTGGCAACTGCAGCCATTCGGCGGCGGTGCCCAGGTGACCGGTCTGCAAGAGCGCCTGAATCACTTCGATATGGCGTAAACGCATGCGTGAAGTCCATGTTCAGCAGGTGGGGTCAGTGACTGATCCTAACCCAACTCTGCGCATATGACTTCTGCTCATAACGACGAGTTATGAAGCGACGGTTGGCTCAGGTTCGCGGGTCAGGGTGATACCCGACTGAACCAGTTCGAACGTCTGGTCGTCGATCTTCTTGATGCGATCGCCGATGGCCAGTTTGTAAATCGGCTCCGAGCCAGTGAGACCGTCTGCCGACGGGGTGGATTCCTGGAATTCATGCACGGAATAAACGCGGCCTTCCGCATCTCTTGCATGGAACTGACCGACGAGTACTGCTGCCATCTGTTTAGAACCTCTGGAGATAAAACGCTTGATTTGCGGTTTTAAGACCGCCATCCAGCGCTGTAAGTTTTCCTGCACGAAAAAAATATTCAGCAGCCGGGATTTTTCCCTCGTCTGCTGGTGGAATCGTCACGGGATCATCTATAACTACAGGCTCCCCCACGGACATCGAGAGTCTTCCATGAGCAATGTCTATAACGTCGCCGTCATAGTCGGTAGCCTGCGCAAAGCATCGATCAACCGCAAAGTCGCCCTGGCGCTGGCGGAACTGGCACCGGCGAACCTGAAACTGAGCATTGTCGAGATTGGCGATCTGCCACTGTATAACGAAGACATTGATGGCGATTCACCGCCGGCAGCCTACAGTACTTTCCGGCAAAAAGTCGGTTCTTCCGACGCGGTGCTGTTTGTTACGCCGGAGTACAACCGCTCGGTGCCGGCGCCACTGAAAAATGCCATCGACGTCGGCTCGCGGCCGTATGGCAAGAGCGCCTGGAGCGGCAAGCCGGGCGCGGTGATCAGTGTATCGCCGGGGGCCATTGGCGGTTTCGGCGCGAACCAGCACCTGCGCCAGTCGTTTGTGTTTCTCAATGTGCCTTGCATGCAGCAGCCTGAGGCTTATCTGGGCGGCGCGGGGACTGCATTTGATGAGGCGGGGAAGTTGAGTGAATCGGTGAAACCTTTCCTGCAAAGCTTTATCAATGCTTACGGACAGTTTGTCGAGCAACACAAAAAATAGTTTCGCTTGATAACTCCTGTGGCGAGGGGATTTATCCCCGTTCGGCTGCGAAGCAGTCGCAAAACCTGCTAGCTCGGTATGGCTGAGGAACGCAGGGGGTCGCTTCGCAACCCAACGGGGATAAATCCCCTCGCCACAGGTACTCTGTCGCTCCTGAAAACTACTATCGAACAAGGCTGTTGCGGATGCTTGCTGCATCACTGATTTTCCTGCTGACCATTACCCTTGTCATCTGGCAACCCAAAGGCCTCGGCGTCGGCTGGAGTGCGACGCTCGGCGCTGTGCTGGCGTTGATCTTTGGCGTCGTGCATCTGAGCGATATCCCGCTGGTCTGGCAGATCATCTGGAACGCCACCGGCACCTTTGTTGCGCTGATCATCATCAGTCTGCTGCTCGACGAGGCCGGTTTCTTCAATTGGGCTGCGTTGCACGTGGCGCGTTGGGGGCGGGGCAGTGGGCGCAAGCTGTTTGCCTTTATGGTGCTGCTCGGCGCGCTGGTGTCGGCGCTGTTCGCCAATGACGGCGCGGCGCTGATCCTCACGCCAATCGTGATTTCCATGCTGCTGGCGCTGCGCTTTTCCCCGGCTGCGACCCTGGCCTTCGTCATGGGCGCAGGCTTTATCGCCGACACCGCAAGCCTGCCGCTGGTGGTGTCGAACCTGGTCAACATCGTCTCGGCGGACTTCTTCCACATCGGCTTCAACCGCTACGCGGCGGTGATGGTGCCGGTCAACTTCGTCAGCGTCGCGGCGACGTTGGGGATGTTGCTGTGGTTCTTCCGCCGTGACATTCCCAAGGCCTACGACCCCGATCAACTTGAGCGTCCTGAAACCGCGATCCACGACAAAGCCACGTTCTATGCGGGTTGGGCGGTGTTGGCGATTCTGTTGATCGGCTGTTTCGCCCTTGAGCCGTTGGGCATTCCGATCAGCGCGATTTCCGCTGTCTGCGCCGCACTGCTGCTGGGCATCGCCGCGCGCGGTCACAAGATCTCTACGCGCAAGGTGATGAAAGAGGCGCCGTGGCAGATCGTGATTTTCTCGCTGGGCATGTATCTGGTGGTCTACGGCTTGCGCAATGCCGGGCTGACAAGCTATCTGGCCGGCTGGCTGGATGTGTTTGCCGGCCACGGTGTGTGGGGTGCGGCGCTGGGCACCGGTGTGCTGACGGCGCTGTTGTCGTCGATCATGAACAACTTGCCGACGGTGCTGATCGGTTTGCTGTCGATTGATGCAAGTCAGGCGAGCGGGGTGATCAAGGAGGCGATGATTTACGCCAACGTGATCGGCAGCGACTTGGGGCCGAAGATCACGCCGATTGGCAGTCTGGCCACGTTGCTGTGGCTGCATGTGCTGGAGCGCAAGGGGATTCACATTGGTTGGGGGTATTACTTCAAGGTCGGGATTGTGTTGACGGTGCCGGTGTTGTTGGTGACGTTGGCGGCTTTGGCTGTGCGTTTATCTATTTAGACCGTGTTGGCCTCTTCGCGAGCAAGCCCGCTCCCACAGGGGAATGCATTCCAAATGTGGG